>DAOVDN010000064.1 GCA_030669465.1 Desulfobacterales bacterium
AGAGAGGGGGAACCTGTCTTTGATAATGTTCAAAGCCGGTTTCTGATCGCAACTACCGATATAATAAAGATAAAAGGAAAGAAAGATTCATGGACGTGCATCTTTTTCGATGAAGATAATAATAACTGCAAAATATATAAAAACAGACCGATTGAATGCAGAGCCCTTAAGTGCTGGGATACCGAAGAATTAGAAAGGATCTATTCAAAAAACCGGCTGATCCGTAAAGATCTATTATCAACAATGAAGGGGCTGTGGGATCTGGTCGAAGATCATCAGACCCGATGCTCATATAAAAAGATCAACGGTTTTGTAAAGGAATTAGATACTGATAAAAAAAATAAAGCCATTGAAGGCATACTCGATATTATCCAATATGACATCCACCTGCGCCCTTTGCTTGCTGAAAAGGCAGGAGTCAATCCTGATATGATTGATTTTCTGTTTGGCCGTCCTTTAACTGAAACAATCAAAATGTATAACTTACAGGTAAAGCACAAAGGCGGCAGGTATTATCTTAAACCATTTTCGGAAGACCGTTTTGATCCCATCCTCTAAGATTGTAGTAATCCTTCAGCATGGCCTTGAGCTCATCTTTAGTTATGTTGCTTTGGGTTTTATGAAACTTTTTGTATAAACGCTCAGGAAGATTGTCATCCTCCGGCCTCAGGCCTTCACGAATATTAAAACAACGAATCAGGTCCGTTATTTTTGCAGCTCTTTTCTGAAGAGCCTCTTTGCTTTCCTTTAAGCCGGTTGTAATTTGAATGAGTTGTCTCAGCCCTTCCCATGAACACTGGTCTTTGTAAAACCGGCACAGTATCAAGGTGTCCATGAGGGTCAGGCGATCTTCAAAATCAATAAATAGCTTTGCTTTGCCTTTAATAACATCAGGATCGATCAAGCCGGTTAATTCCGGATTATGGAAGTTTGCCCTTAAATGGCATGCTCCTCTTTCAGATACCGCAAATGCAAGGCCGCTTCCCTTAAGGACCCTTGGATCGTATCCTGGCGGCTCGAGGCCCTTAACATGAACTGCCAAATCTTCCAGGTTCCATTCTTTTGCGGCGTATCTAATCCCCCTTGCAAGAATATCCCCTATTCCTTCTCTGTTTGCGATCATTTTAAGCAAACCGGCAATACCATCCACATCACCATAATCTATATGAAGTTCTATCCTTTTCTTTCTTGCAGCTTCGATTGTAAATCCGCAAAGATTGCCTGCTGTTATTGTGTCTATACCAAGCCTGTCACAGATATCGTTTAAATAAGCGATTTCCTCAATGCTATCAATCAGGCAAAGGCCGCCAAAGGCATAGATAGTCTCGTATTCAGGCCCTTCGATCTTAAGCCCTGCATGGCGGCCGCTGACAACTGTGGTCATCCTTCCGCATGAAATAAAACATTTGGGACAGGCATGAGGCTTAACGCTGCAGCGCTCATGCAGCGCCTGTGCGCTGATATTTTTCCATCTGTCAAAAAAGCTTTCAGCCCAGTATCTTGTTGGAAATGCTTCGGCTAAATTAGTAGTCCTAACCATGATTGGAGTTCCCCAGGATTTGAAAGCCAGAACCGATGGATTATCCCTTGCTTTTTCCGCAACCTGCTTTGAAAAGGTTTTGATATTCTCTTTATCAAAAAGCAAACGCCTTTCATCACCCTTAAAAACTATGGCCTTGAGATTTTTTGATCCCATGACCGTTCCCACTCCGGTCCTTCCGGCAGAACGCCAGTAGTCGTTTTCGATAACGGCAAAGCAAACGAGCTTTTCCCCGGCAGGACCTATTACTACTGAACCTACCTTCTTTGTTTTCCTGCCTGTAATCCCAAACCGCTGGTTAACAGTATCTTCAGTTTCATAAGTTTCCATTCCCCAGATATCACCGGCATCGTGAAAAACAGCCCCCTCAGGGCATACTTCCAGAACAGCAGGCTTCTTTGTTTTACCCACAATAACAATAGCGTCAAATCCTGTTGAATCAATGGCTTCCGGCACCCTGCCTCCTGAGTAGGATTCTGAATAAAGGCCTGTCTGAGGCGATTTAGTGAAAACTCCGTATCTGCTCGAACCCCATATGACGCTTCCGGTAACCGGGCCGGTTGCAAAGATCAGGCAGTTGGCAGGGGAGAGAGGGTCAACACCTTCAGGGTTAAGTGTATAAAGCAGATAAGAAGCAAGCCCCTTTCCACCAAGATATCTACAATAAATTTTCTCATCTATTCTTGTTATATCGAATCGCTGTGTGGAAAGATTGACTTTTAAAATCCTGCCATAAAAACCATCCATGCTAAATCCTCTTACTATTAGCGTCCAGTGAGATTTATATTGGGTTTTTGAAGATTTGATTTCACAGTTCACTGTTTAAGCCAAATCAAGAATTTTGTTAGTGATGCTTATACCCTAATTGACAGTAACAGTCTTTTTTGATAGCTGTGAGTCAAATTACCACCCCCATAGGAGGTAGCTTGTTTATATTAGTCCTCAAAGGTACCCTGACAGACTGTTAAGTGCCTAAAGTGCCTAAAGTGAGCTAAAGTGCCTAAAGTTGTGGTACGCCTTCGGCGTGTTGATTGATAACCAAAGCCACAAGGATTTGCAATCACTCTCTTGCCACTTCATTGAGGGCATAGAGGAACCCACCTGCCGGCAGGCAGTTGTAAAATGGCAGGATTCCTTAACTTTAGGCATTTTAGGCACTTTAGTGCACTTTAGGCACTTAACAGTCTGTCAGGGTACCTTTGAGGACTAATATAAACAAGCCACCTCCTATGGGGGTGGTAATTTGACTTCACAAGGCTATAAGGAGAAATCCGAGTAAGTCGTACTGAGTTGTACGTCGTCGAGGATTTCGACTGATAACGCAGTGAAATTATTTATCTGGAAGTTTATAGAAACCTTTGAAAAATGCTCAATAGTTTCACATATACATACCACCGCTCACATGAATCACCTGACCTGTAATGTATGCTGCACTTTCAGAAGCCAGAAAAACAACAACCGCTGCAACGTCCTCGGGTTGTCCTGCACGCCCCAGTGGAACCTGATCCAACATTGCGTTCCTTGCCTTTTCTGAAAGTGATGCAGTCATGTCTGTTTCTATAAAACCAGGGGCGATCGCATTAACGGTAATTCCCCGCGAAGCAAGTTCTTTTGCGGCCGTTTTTGTAAGTCCTATTATACCTGCCTTTGAAGCTGAATAATTTGCCTGTCCCGGATTACCCGTCACAGCGACAACCGATGCTATGTTGATAATACGACCATAGCGCTGCTTCATCATGGTTTTGGCGGCAATCTTCATACAGGTAAATGTACCCTTTAAATTTACATCTAAAACATTATCCCAGTCCTTTTCCTTCATACGGACCAGAAGTCCATCTTTGGTGATGCCTGCGTTGTTTACAAGAACATCTATCCTCCCGGTTTCATCGAGTACCTTTTCAAAAAATCCTGCAACATCTTTTTCTGCCGCAACATTAACGCTCATACTTGTCGCCGAGCTTCCTGCATCAGCAACAAGTTTTTCCGTTTCAGCGGCAGCGGCAATTTCAGCGGCAGGATCACCCGGAGAAAAATAATTGAAATAGATGATGGTATCCGGTCCTGCAAGAGCACGGCAGATGGACCGTCCGATACCTCTGGAAGCACCTGTAACTACTACTGTACGCCTTTCCTTATCAGGCATAATTACTACCTCTCTCGAACAATATATCCGCAACCATATCCATATCTTTTATGACATTTTGAAAGCTGCGAATCAATTTATTATATGATATAGTCTCCATAAAATCAGAGATGCTTGATTGATCAAATACCCCTGAACCCATCAGAATTTTAAGTATATTCCGGGCAACGAGTTGAGATGTCTCATTTGCAAAAATCCTCGACATTGCTCTGATCTTTTCCGCCTCGGGATCACCGCTTTTAGTGAGGTTCATTGCCTTGCGGGCCATGCTTGCTCCAACTTCCACATATGTCATCATATCAGCCAGGGCAAACATAATATACTGCTCTTTTGTCAGCCTGTTGTCATTGACCAGCATGATTGTATTGTTAAGAGCACTTGCTGCAAGACCATAAAAGAGGCACCCTGCATCATTCATTACGCTGTTTAACTCTTCCATCTCAGAAGAGACGGCCTTATAATACTCACCCTTTGTCTTTCGTGTCTTTTTCCAGCGGAATGTACTTATAATATTCTGCTGAATCTCACTGGTTCCTTCATAGATACATGTGATCTTAACATCTCTTTTTATCTTTTCCACCTCAAACTCGGACATATACCCATAGCCGCCAAGAGCCTGCATGGCATCGTCAGCAATCTTGTTGGCAGACTCTGTCGCAAACAACTTGGCAATGGAGCCTTCCACTTGCAGATCTTCTTCGCCGGAATCCAATCTTATTGCGGTCTCCTCAATATAGGCTGCCGCTGCTTCAAGTTTCACGGCATTCGGAACAACCAGCTTGTGGGTATAGCCCTGCTTTTCCGAAAGAGTGGATCCGAACTGCATCCTCTCCCTGGCATACGGGATAACGATGTTAAGAGCGGCCTCGCCGGCTCCTAAGCCCATAGCGGCTACCATCAGCCTTGTATATCCAAAAACCTCGTTGGCCTGCTTTAATCCCTGCCCCGGTACACCGCCGATAAGATTTTCAACAGGAACAAAGACGTCTGTAAATGAAAGTGGAGATGTGTTTGAAGCGCGTATACCGTGTTTGTCTTCGCCTTTGCCCTGAACAAAACCTTTTGTCCCTTTTTCTACGACAAAAAAAGAATGTCCTTCAGGGGTTTTTGCAAGAACGGTAATAAAATCAGCATATCCTCCGGTTGATATGAATTGTTTGGTTCCGTTTATTTTATACCCAATGATTTCTCCTGCATCATTTGATACCGGATCGGCCCTTGTTTTTAAGGCTGCAAGGTTGCTCCCGGCGCCGGCTTCGGTTACTGCATAGGCGACAAGGACCTTTCCCTCAGCAATGGCGCCAAGCCATTTTGTTTTTTGCTCTTCGGTAGCTCCAACACGTAAAGGGTCTGAACCGAGCTGAATCGCAAAAAAACCTGTGGCTATCCCTAAACATATACTGGAAATTTCACGAATTATCTCGGCGCAGTCAAGTGTTCCTCCTCCCATACCTCCATATTCTTCAGGAATAACAAGGAGTTGCAGACCGATCTCCGGTCCAAGCATTTCCCGGATAGTCTCTTCCGGAAAGAATTCGTTTTTGTCGAATTCAAGAATTTTTTCTTTTGTGAGAAGACGTTTTTTAAGCTGCCTGACAGTATCGATGACCATCTGCCTGGACTCGGAGTCCAGGCCCTTAAGAACGGTTTCGGTTTTAGGTGATGTTGCCATCTATATATTCCTTATATCAAAGAATAATTGTAACAATTTAGTTATTTGAAAAAATTTTGACAGGATTGACAGGATGTTCAGGATTAAAATTATCTAAACTTATCCTGTTAATCCGCAGTTAAATCCTTTGCTTTGCGTTTGATTTCAACTTTCCGTTTACCAAAACCAATAATTAAACCTACAGGGTTTTCTGTGGCAACAAAATAATTTACCAAACGATAAATCCACCAACAATTTCATTGTCGTACAATACAGTTAGAGACCTCTGAGATACAGCAGATAAACCGGTTGTCATTCTTTTT
This sequence comes from Desulfobacterales bacterium, assembly GCA_030669465.1. The sequence continues at coordinate 5,658 of DAOVDN010000064.1, forward strand.
ATGATTTACCGGATAGCTATGCTTGTTGCACTTGAAACAGAATCTTGTATATCCTGTTATCCTGTCAGAGTCTTTTTCAAAAGGCTAAAATGTTACGATTCTTCAAACACGCAGGCCCGACTCCCATGCCTTGGCATGCTTAAGGAAGACATACCATGCTGAATTCATGGCAATAACAAGCCCGGGGATGCCGTCTAAAAAACCGAGTTTCCATAAATAACATTCTGCGAATTTGCCAAGAGCATGAACTGCGCCTGCAGGAACAAACCACCGGCCGGCCGGACTATGCTCAGCAGCGTAAATATCTGAAAACCTGTTTATGGTTACCACATGATCTGAAATATTCCGGTAAACATGATGAAGAATCGGTTCAGAGAGCTGTTCTATCTTTCCATTAACAATTAGTTGTTCGTGAAGGCCCTCCCCTTTCCACATGCCTTTGCCCCTGCGGACAAGACGCACCTTGCGATCAGGGTACCATCCGCCATGTTTTATCCATTTGCCGAGATACCTGGATAGTCTCGGCATGGAAAAGGCAGATACATCAGGGCCGGCATTTTTAATGGCTTGCTGTATCTCTCTTGCAAGAGAGTCTGATATCTCCTCATCAGCGTCAAGGTTGTGAATCCACTCCGATGTTGTGCAATCCATCGCAAACTGTTTCTGACCAGCATATCCGGCCCATTCATGAAACACTACCTTTGCTCCAAGCTTTTTGCAGACCTCCTGAGTGCCGTCTGTGCTTCCGGAATCCACAACAAGCACTTCATCGGCAAATTTTACGCTTTTAATTACACGACCGATCCTGTCCGCTTCATTTTTTGCTATAATTGATAGGCTTATTTTTGGCTTTTTCATGATAATA
>DAOVDN010000085.1 GCA_030669465.1 Desulfobacterales bacterium
GATGTCTGCATACTAAAAGAACCTCCTTAAGGGCTTGGTTTTAACTTTGGCCAATAACAACTGTGCATGCTGTTTGTGAACTATACCTATCATAGTCAAAATTGTCGATTGCCTGCCCGCCATCGCTCTCGCCGTAACCAGATATGCGAAATTCAAGAGCTTGTGCTCAGGCGAGGCAGGCGGGTCGATTGTCGATTGTCGATTTGTGGAATCGCTTCGCTCTGTTTTTTTTGTTATAAAATTACCTGCCCGCCATCGCGAGCCCTACTCAATGTTTTTCGTCCTTTCGTCGACTTGCTCAGGCGAGGCAGGCGGGATAGAATACCTTCAATCATCAATCGACAATCATCAATCATCAGTATTCTTTGCGTTTGTTGGATGGCAGCACTTTCAGTAAGTTACGATATTTGGCTACTGTTCTCCTGGCGATATCGATATTTTCCTCCTTCAAAAGCATCGAAATTTTATCATCACTGTACGGCTTTTTGGAATCTTCACTTCCAATGATCTGTCTTATCTTTTCCTGAACACTGGTAGAAGCTACTGCCATGCCGTGAATACGTTTAATAGAACTATTAAAAAAATATTTCAATTCAAAAATACCCTGGGGAGTATAGGCATACTTGTTTGTTGTAACCCTGCTAATTGTAGATTCGTGCATACCTATATCTTGCGCAACATCTCTAAGAACCATCGGCTTTAAGTAAGCTATACCCTTCTCGAAAAAATCCCGCTGAAACCTCAATATACTTTCCATAACCTTGACGATTGTCTTTTGACGTTGATGAATGCTCCTGATCAGCCATGCTGCTGAACGCAGCTTATATTGTATATAATCATTTGCCTCATCGGAAATTCTTTCACCGCTCCTTATGGATTTTTTGTAAAATGAGCTAACGCTAAGCTTTGGTATGCCATCGTCATTTAGCGCTATCACAAAATCATCTTCAAGCTTATAAACAAAAATATCGGGATTAATATATTGAGGTTCTTCATCAGAAAATTGTCTTCCAGGTTTTGGCTCCAGTCCCTTGATAACATTCACTGCAGAAATAACATCTTGAATACTTATTTTTAGAGCCCTGGCTATGGCCTTGTAATTCTTGTTTTCAAGATGATTTAGATGGTTTAAAATGATGTCGGTTACTATGGTATTGTCAAGACCAAAGTGCCTTGCCTGTATAAGGAGGCATTCGGCAAGATTCCTTGCGCATACTCCTATTGGATCAAATCCCTGCAGAAGAGATAAGATCCGCTCAACTTTATCAGTCGCAGACTCGCTCATTCCGGCGATTTCTTCAACAGACAGCTCTAAATAACCATCGCTGTTAAGGTTGCCTACAATGAGACTTCCGATCTTTTCTTGCTCCTCTGTCGGAAATGTCATAAGCAGTTGCCAGAGGAGGTGTTCACGCAAAGATTCCCTGCGTGCTATAAAGGTTTCGAAAGTTGGTGTATCTTTTCTTTCCGCCTCAAAATGGATTCTGCCCGACGAATTGTATTCATCAAGATAATTGCTCCAGTCGACATCATCATGGATTTTTTCTTCTATTGTAACTTCTTTTGTTGAAGACGTGTCAGCGGATTTAGCTTCAAATTGCTCTGCGGACTCTTCTTCAGTAACAACTTCCTGGGCCTCTTCCAGAACCGGATTTTCCTCTAGTTCCTGGCGGATCATGTCTATAAGCTCCAGTCTTGACAACTGCAAAAGCTTTATTGCCATCTGGAGCTGCGGAGTCATGACCAGCTGCTGGGTTAATTTAAGCTGTTGTCGTAATTCAAGTGCCATCTTATAATCTGAACTCGTCTCCTAAATATATACGGCGGGCTGTTTCGCTTGAAGCTATCTTTTCCGGAGAACCGGATTCAACAACCTTTCCATCATTTAATATGTATGCTTTGCCGCAGACTTCAAGCGTTTCCCTTACATTATGATCGGAAATAAGAATTCCGATACCTCGTTCTTTAAGGTGATTTATGATCTTTTTGATGTCAATTATCGCCAGAGGATCTATACCCGCAAAAGGTTCATCAAGAAGAATAAAGGAGGGGTTTGTGGCAAGTGCGCGTGTAATTTCAAGCCGCCGCCTCTCCCCTCCTGAAAGCAGACCGGCTTTTTGGTCCGAAAGGTGGTTTATGCCAAGCTCATCGAGAAGCACGTTTGCACGATCCTCACGCTCTGATTTAGAGCCGGGAAGGATTTCAAGAATCGCTATAATATTTTGTTTTACAGTAAGTTTTCTGAATATAGAAGCCTCCTGGGGAAGATATCCTACACCCTTGCGTGCTCTTAAATACATAGGGCAATCGGTGATCTCCTCATCGTCAAGAAAAACCCGTCCCTCATCCGGCTTTATCATTCCAATAGCCATATAGAAAGTAGTGGTTTTGCCTGCGCCATTTGGACCAAGGAGGCCGACAACATCGGCACTTTCAACATTCAGGCTTACAGAATTTACAACCCGCTTTCCATTATAGATCTTAACAAGCTTTTGAAGAGAGAGTGTTGACATAGTCACTTGTAACTTGATTTATAACTTATCTTCTTTTTCTTCTGAATAAAACACAGCTTCCACACGCTTTTCACTGCTGCTTTCAACTGTAATGCGTCCGTCAACTCTGTAAAGAGTTATTTTTGATCCTGAAATAGAATTGTTTCCGCTTGTAACCTTTGAGCCGGTTCCTGTTAAAATAAGAATCCTGCTTTCTGTTATATATACTGCCTGCTGCGTAACTGCAACCCTGTTGTCGAACCTTATTTTCACATTACCGTTTGCAACTATTTTGTCTATCGATTCCTCACTCAAAGCCAGATTTTCTTTCTTGTCAGAACCCTTTTTATAATAAATCTTGAGTCTGTCAGATGTGATAACACCATCTTCCCTGGTTGCTTTGACATTTCCAACAAATTCGGCACAACCTGCTTCACTGTCAGAAATCAGACTGTCAGCCGTAATATGAATCTTTTTGTTTTCATGATCATTATCGGCATATGCGAAAAATGTCATAAAGCCAGTCACCAGCACAAAAGCTCCGACCAAAGCAGACAAAATTCGGTAAGTTTTGCGAGCAGCTCTATAATGTAACATTCTCACTGAAAGTCCCTTCTACTTTTCCTTCAAGCAAGGTCTTGCTCGTGTTTAAATCAAAAGACATAGAATCGGCCGCAATATTAAATGAATCTCCTATAATTTCCACCGGAACTTTTGAAAAAATTATACGTCCACCGTGCTCGTAATGTAATTTTTCGGTTTTAAGCCTGTAGCTTTCATTTTTTACCACAACATTACCTGTAACTTCAATATCATTTGAATCTGTTTTTAAATTCCCCTGATTTGCCGTAAGATAAATTTTTTTTCCATCTTTAAGAAAAAATGTTACAGACAGATCCTGCAAAACCGCCTGTTTTTTTGCGTCAATATAATGTGCCGACCTGGCGTCCAGACTCCATTCCGTTATTCCATTTCGTGTTGCCGTTTGATGAACCCTTCCTATTGATATGTTTGCTTTGCTTTGAATGGATGAAATGAGACCTTCATGTTTATTTAAAATACGCCGATAACCGACAAAAACAGCTAATACAACACATAGTATAATGACAATAACTGAAAATAAAAAGAGTTTGTAATATTTTAGCATCATCCAATCATCCAATTAACCACTGACGGAATATTTTCCCAGAGCCCTTGAGCTTTCAGTATTGCTTCGCAGGCTTCTCTTACGGCGCCTGTTCCGCCTTTAAAAGTTGTAACCACATCCGCATTTTCAACGACTGTTTCGTGGGCATCGGCTACAGCAATGGAAAGGCCGACTTTTTTCATAAGTGGAATGTCGGGCAGATCGTCGCCAATAAATGCAATTTCTCCAGGCAATAGACTTATCTGCTCCAAAATAAGATCCAGTACGGTGGTCTTATCACTTACTCCGTCAAATACATGGACAATGCCAAGATTTTTGCACCTGTGATGAAGAGCATTTGAACTCCTGCCGGTTACAATGCATACCTTTATGCCTGCATTCATAAGAAGCCTTATGCCAAGACCATCTTTTACATTAAATATCTTGGTTTCCACGCAGTCGTCATTATAAATGATGCTGCCATCGGTGAGAACTCCGTCTACATCAAGGAGGAGGAGTTTTATGCGTTTCAGCTTATTTAAAATCGTCTGCTCTGTGTAATCCATTCGTTAATTGGATAATTCGTTAATTCGTTAATTGGTTAAGTTTTCGAAAAATAGCATCCCTAAATTCCTAAATTTTCGCAGATTATTCAAACAGCCGGCACGTAGACCGGCCCTACCATATTAAATTCCTCAAATCATCCTAATCATCCATCCATCCATCCAATACCTAAATCCCTCAATCTTCAATCTTCAATCTTCAATCCCTCAATCTTCAATCCCTCAATCTTCAATCTTCAATCGACAATCATCAATCATCAATCCCTCAATCCCTCAATGCATCCCTGATAGCCTTGAGACCGGAAAGCAGCTCATAAAGGGTATCGAGCTTTAATGAATTTGGTCCGTCACAAAGCGCTTTGTCGGGATCTTTGTGAACCTCTATGAATATTCCATCCGCTCCTGCAGCAACCCCCGCTCTGGCAAGAATCGGCGCAAACTCCCGCTGCCCACCAGAACTGGCGCCAGCTCCCCCTGGAAGCTGGATACTATGCGTTGCATCAAATATCACCGGACAGCCTGTATCCTGCATTATCTTTATGCCGCGAAAATCTACTACTAAGTTGTTGTATCCGAACATTGTTCCACGTTCAGTGAGCAGGATCTGCCTGTTTCCTGCGGAGGTCACCTTTTCCACAACATTTACAATATCCCATGGGGCAAGAAACTGTCCTTTTTTGATATTTACGGGCTTTCCTGTTTTTGCTACTTCTAAAATAAAATCAGTCTGTCTGCATAAAAAAGCAGGAATCTGGATTACGTCCAGAACCTGAGCCGCTCTCGCCACTTCATTTATTCTGTGAACATCTGAAAGTATCTTGATGTTGAGCTTGGCTTTAATGCCTTTTAGAATTTTAAGCCCATCCATTATTCCCGGACCTCTGAAGGAATTTATGGATGTACGGTTGGCCTTGTCATAGGAAGCCTTGAATATAAATGGTATATCCAATTTTTGTGTAAGTTCTTTGAGAAATGAAGCTATTTCAAAAGTAGTTTCATAATCTTCTATCACACATGGACCAGAGATCAGAACAAGTGGTGATTCCTGTCCGATCGATATATTACCTATTTTGACAATATTGCTCATAATTTTATCGTTAAAACCAAGTGCACTTTTTTGCTCTGTATCAAAAAAATCACTTTATCGCGCACACAGTTAAAAGTCAAGAAACGAAAAACTTTGTCTTGATTACCACCTTTTTAACTGTTAATTGTCAAATTGTAATAGTTCAGCCACGAATGAACACGAATTTACACAAATAACGTTCAAAATTTTTCAACCTGTGCGGTTAGGTAATTCCTGAGTAAATCCTAACCGCACAGGTTGAAATTTTTTCTTTATTCAAGTCCATTTGTGTCAATTCGTGGCTGAACTGTTACGTTGATGCTAACTTATTTTCAATTGTCCGTCGAGTCCTTAGAGAAAAAAGAGGGTATTGAAGGAAATTAATCGGTTTTTTTCTATGAAAAACCATTTTATTATCGGATATTCCAGTTTGACATATCGAAACATCCTTTTTATTGTTTCAAATTCCACGCATTCTTCGACTATCCTTTATTCGTTATATGAGACAGTTGAAAAAGTCCTTTTAGAGACGACCATTATGAACTTTTGGTCTGCCTACCCGGCTTTTTTAAAGAGAAAGATGGGAGGGAAAAGATGAGCGAAGATTACAAGAGTATGTGGGAAAATCTGGGGCTTGACCTTACGGCGCATGACGCACTGCTGGAA
>DAOVDN010000060.1 GCA_030669465.1 Desulfobacterales bacterium
CGTATATATAGAGGAGTTCATTGTGCCTTCGGCAATTTCACATGCAGCTGTTGCGGTTGCTGCTGGGGTAGCATTCGCACCACGGGATGTTCCCAACCATTTCTGGTCCCTATCTATAGTCTGTTCAATTATTCCTGATGCTGACGTAATTGGCCTTTACTTTGGTATCCCATACGGCCATTTTTTCGGGCATAGAGGATTTTTCCATTCACCATTTTTTGCTTTATTACTGGCTATTTTTTGCGTTGGTATCTTCTTCGGTAACGTAGATATATTCTCTCGGCAATGGTTCTTCTATTTCGTTTTCTTTTTCTTGTTATCAGCGAGTCACGGCATCCTCGATGCCTTCACAAATGGAGGTTTGGGAATTGCTTTGTTATCTCCTTTTGATAATACGAGATATTTTTTTCCATGGAGACCAATAATGGTTTCTCCGATTGGTATTAAAGGTTTCTTTAGCAAATGGGGCTTACTCGTTACTAAAAGTGAGCTTTTATGGGTGTGGCTGCCTTCGTTCTTGATCGCTCTTGTTTCAACTGTTATTCGTGTTATAATGGCAAGGCGATAGAGAAAGCGAAGACGCACAGGCAGGTCAGATCGAACAAATCTGACCCAAATCTATGCGCCTACTTGTGGAAGTTATTTCGTCCCTGTTCCTAAGCATGCGGAGTACCCGATGATCATTTCCACTTATCAGCCATTTTTCTCCCCTTTTCCAGCCTTTTTTTACAAGGCCTATCTTTCAGATTTTATGGTTATCCTGGATGACGTTCAATTCCCGCTACGAACAACGTGGACCACTAGAAATCGCTTTAAAAATGACCAGGGCACCCTGTGGATCACGATCCCGGTATGGAAGAAAGGTCTGGGTCTGCAGCAGATTAATCAGGTGCGAATATGCCACCAGGGCAACTGGAGGAAAAAGCATCTTGCCAGCCTGAAAACCTCCTATGCTAACGCCCCTTACTTGAGGAAGCATCTTGATGTCGTACAGGAAATGTTCTCGGCAAGATTCAAGAAACTTGTTGATCTTAACCTTATGATCATCCAATATTTGAAAGAACAACTGAAGATCGACACCCCATTGGTATTGCAATCCGATTTGGGTGTTTCCGCCACGGGCAATGAGCTTTTGATAGAGATTTGTCGAAAAATGCGGGCATCCAGCTACCTGACCCAGGCTGCCGCAAAGAAATATCTCGACGCTCGGCTGTTCGACGAAGCAGGTATCGAGTTAAAGTTTTTTGTGCCCCCGTCTCCTGTTTACCCACAGCTCTGGGGAGATTTTGTCCATGACCTTTCTGCCTTTGACCTTCTTTTCAATTGCGGGCCGAAAAGCCATGAAATCCTTTGTGACTCACTCCACCACCTATAGATTTTAGCTTTTATCAAAATGCGAAAACTTCATTGTAAATGTTCCTCTTCCCTGTGTAGCTGACCTTAATGAAGTTGAATAGCCGAACATGCTTGAAAGGGGAACGATCGCCTTTATTACCTGTATCCCTATTTTGGACTCTATGGATTCAATCTTTCCGCCGCGGGAATTAAGGTCGCCGATTACATCTCCCATAAAAGATTCCGGAACAAATATTTCTACATTCATAATCGGGCTAAGGAGAAAAGGTTTCCCATTTGCGAGTGCTTCTTTGCACGCCATGGAAGCGCTAACAGTATATGCCAGTTCCGTACCAAGCGATTCCTTGCATGATCCTCCTGTGAGAACAGCTTCAACATCGACAACCGGATAGCCCATCAGTGTTCCGCTTTCTAAAGATTGCCTTATCCCCTTTTCGATGGCAGGTATGAAAACTTCCGGTATTGTCTCGCCGGTTATTTCTGATCTGAATCTCTTGCCCGTTCCTCTCTTAAGTGGTTTCAGTTTTAAGCTGACTTCACCAAAATGGTGCTGTCCTGTAACCTCTTTGTCAAATACTGCAGAAGCCTCAACCTCTTTCTCAATGGTCTCTCTGTAAACAACTTGAGGCTTTCCCACATTTACGCTGGTCTTAAATTCACGCTGCATACGGCTGATTATAATCTCGAGATGAAGCTCTCCCATACCCGACAAAATTGTTTGCCCTGTATCTTCATCCTTTCGAACCTTTAATGTCGGATCTTCTGCAATGAATTTATTAAGAACCTCGTCAAGTTTTTCCTGGTCGGCATGAGTTTTCGGCTCAACAGCAACAGAAATGACAGGTTCGTAAAACTCCATCTTTTCCAGCAAAACAGGATGATTGATAGAGCAGAGAGTGTCGCCTGTAGAAGACTGCTTTAATCCGACAATCCCTACAATGCTACCTGCGCCTGCCTCATCGATTCGATCCCTTTTGTTGGCGTGCATCCTTAATATACGCGAGAGTTTTTCTTTTGTTTTGCGAAGAGGATTGTATACATCCTCTCTTACTTTCATTTTTCCGCTGTAGATTCTAACATAGGACAGCTTCCTCCCTTCCATCATGGATACCTTGAATATGAGTGCAGCAAGCGGCTGCGTATCTTTGGCCGTGCATTCAAGAGTCTTCCCTGTTTCAGGGTGCAATCCTTTGATAGGGGGAATATCGGCAGGACTTGGAAGGAACTGGACAATAGCATCAATGAGAGGCTGTATCCCTTTATTTTTCAGGGCGCTGCCGCATAAGACAGGAACCAGTTTCAGACCTATAGTTGCCCTTCGTATTGCATCGAGAAGGCTTTTTGTGGAAATTGGAGCTTCAGATAAATAGGCTTCCATAATTTCAACATCAACTTCAGCTATTGTTTCAACAAGTTTTTCACGATATTCTTCGGCCTTTTCACGATATTCTTGAGATATATCTCTGGTTGTGTAAGTTGCTCCCAGGGTCTCATCATTCCAGACTATCTGTTTCATATCGATCAGATCTATGACGCCGGCAAAGTCTTCTTCCAGACCGACAGGGAGTTGCAAAATAAGAGGGTTTGCATTCAGCTTCTCTTTCATCATTTTAATAGCGCCAAAAAAATCAGCTCCGACTCTGTCCAGCTTATTGATAAAGGCAATTTTTGGAACAAGGTATTTGTCGGCCTGGCGCCATACTGTTTCCGACTGTGGTTCTACACCTCCGACAGCGCAAAATACTCCTACAGCGCCGTCAAGCACCCTCAACGAACGTTCTACTTCGATTGTAAAATCTACATGCCCAGGGGTATCTATGATCTGGATCTCGCTCCCTTTCCAGTGGCAAGTGGTAACGGCAGATGTAATAGTAATGCCGCGCTCCTGCTCATCAGGCATCCAGTCCATCACAGCTTCACCATCATGAACCTCTCCTATTTTGTGGGAGCTGCCTGTATAGTAAAGCACTCGTTCCGTTACGGTTGTCTTCCCGGCATCAATATGCGCTATAATGCCGATATTTCGTATTTTATTAATTCTATCTGTTTTTTTCATCGTATCAAAAGCATATTAGCTTTAAATGGAAGGCGCAGATCAATATGACCGGCCAGGGTCATGGATTCACGCCCTTCTATAAGTATCTTTACGGCATTTATTTCGGAAATATTCAAAATTAGTGAATTAACTATTGAATATATTGTAATAATTTCCGATTTACTTCCACCCGGATGCTGCTCTTTAATTGTTTTTGTTATATCTACATAAGCAGTTCCGTCTTGTGTAACATAAAGCGCTCTGAGCATTGTGCCGGCAGGGATTGTACGCATAAGTCCTTCCCGGGGTCCGTCTATCAGGGCATTGATTATGATTTTGCCAAATTCCACCGGGTCGGCGGAATGAAAAAGGACTCTTTCTTCTGCAATCAGAAAGGAGTTTTCCTTGTCTGCAAAATATAGATGTACAACCGGCCTGTCAGATTCTTGTGTATCTGCAGCCTGGACTTTTTGACAGAAGATGATGTCTTCAGCTATAATAGCTAAAACAGCATATAATACACAGCGCTTTATGCTCATAATCTTACCAGGCCAAAGTTGACAGCAGCATTCTTTAAGCCAGCATACTTAATATGTCAAGAAAAGATGGGATTGTTGCAGAGCGGTTTGCATTAACTCCTTAAAATAACAATAGACCTTTTTAATCCAAGGTAAGGAAGAGTATATTTTTCCACAGTCAAAGAAAAATTGTCTTTTAATATGTTTGGATATTTTGTGGCAAGCAAACGCACAGATTCGATTTCCTCTTTGGTTGATAACCCTTTTAAAGCAATAATGATCCCGTCTTTTGCAAGTAATGGCAATGCCATCAAAACAAAGGTATCCAGAGAAGAAAGAGCGCGACATATAATAACATCAAAGGCATTTACAAAGGCCGGATCACCGGCAAGTTCATCTGCTCTGATGTGGCGTGCCTCAATATTTTTAAGTTTGAGATTTCTGATTACATGTTTTAAAAAACTTACCTTTTTGTGTGAAGCATCTATAAGTGTAACGGATAAAGACGGAATCAGGATCTTAAGGACAATTCCGGGAAAGCCTCCTCCTGAGCCGATATCCAGCATCGATGCGTCAGGCGGTATAATATTGGCCGGAGCTATTGAATCCAGAAAATGTTTGACAGCCACTTCCAGTGGGTCGGTAATGGCAGTAAGATTGATCTTTTTGTTCCAGTTTATAAGTTCCCCGGCATGGATTGCAAATTGATCTGTTTTATCCCGGTCAATATGAATATCAAAGGCTTTGGCACCATCCCTTATAATGCTCTTCCATTTTTTTGATCCGATTTCCATATAAAATTTACGTAATAGTTCAGCCACGAATGAACACGAATTTACACAAATAACGTTCAAAATTTTTCATTCAAAACGAACTTTTTCATGTTTTTATAATATCAGGAGGAACAGCAAAAGGCAATAAGGAACATCTTCTCTGCCCTTGCCTTCGGCTAATACTTATGCTAACGCATAGTGCATTAACAGGATTCACGTATAGGGGCTTTCACCCCACCTGTCTGCGTGCAACGCACAGGCAGATAAGTTTAGGCTCTAAGTTCATCAAATGGTTGATCGGATGGAATATGCTTCGAGAACTTTCCATTAGAAATTTTACTATAATCGATAACCTGCATATATCCTTTTCAGATGGGCTGACCATATTAAGCGGAGAAACCGGAGCAGGCAAGTCTATCATAATAAATGCGGTTAATCTTCTGCTTGGCAGCAGAGCAACCGCCAGATTCATCCGCACCGGCGCTGAAACCGCCGAACTTGAAGCATTATTTCAGATTGCGCCGGAAAGCAGAGTTGCCGGGATCATGAAAGAGCACGGTTACGATCCCTCTGAAGGGCTTCTGGTAAGAAGAATTATCTCCCGTAGCGACAGGCACAGAATTTACATCAATGGACGTCTTGCCACCATACAGCTTCTGAATTCGATAACCGAAAATCTGGCCAGTATATCCGGACAGCATGCTCATCAGGGGCTTTTAAAAGAAGAGCAGCAGCTTATGATACTCGATCAGTTCGGTGGCTTAATGCCTCTGCGTGCCGGAATTTACAAATGTTTCCATGAAATAGTTCCATTGATCCAAAAGCTGCGTGACCTTAATGCTATAAGAGATCGGCAGACCGAACATACCAGCCTGCTTGAATTCCAGAAAAAGGAGATCATGGAGGCTTCTATAACCCCTGGAGAAGATAGTCTCCTTGAGCAGGAAAGGACACGTCTTAAAAACGGAGAAACTCTTTATCAGGCAGTTCATGAGAGCATTGAAGAGCTCTACAGCGCCCAGGGCGCAATAGCGGAGCGGCTCGTGGAAGTAAAAAAGAGTCTTGACAGAGCATGCCGGATTGACCCTGAGCTCTCCTCAAAAGCGGAAGGCGTGGCTGAAGTCACATTTCGCATAGAGGATATTGTTGAAGAACTCAGAGCCTATCTGAAAAACATACAGATAGATGAAAAGCGTCTCGAAGAAGTTGAAGAGCGGCTTGATACTCTTGTTAAGCTAAAGCGAAAATATGGCGGATCCATTGAAAGCGTAATCTCTTATCTTGAATCGATCGACCATGAGCTTTTAGGAATCGAAAATATATCCGAAAAGACAACTAAAACCGGAGCAAAGCTCTCCGAGCTGCACGACAAATTAGCTAAACTGGCCGTGCAGCTTTCCGCAAAAAGGAAAGAGACAGCAAAAGTTCTTGCCGGAAAAGTGGAAAAGGAGCTGGCCACACTTGAGATGTCCCGGACAAAGTTCCGGATATATTTTCATACAATATCAGCAGATCAAAATACAGATCCGCACCTTGCAACTGAGGATAAAACCATAACTGAAACCGGAATCGACCGGGCAGTCTTCATGATCGCCCCAAATGTAGGAGAATCCCTAAAACCCCTGGCAAGTATTGCCTCGGGGGGTGAGCTTTCAAGAGTAGTGCTTGCCCTGAAGGCTATATTGGCCGAAACAGAATCGGTTGAATTGATAGTTTTTGATGAGGTTGACGCAGGGATCGGCGGAGGCGTGGCTGAGGTTGTAGGCAGAAAACTCTCTCTCCTTGCCGGTCACCACCAGATAATCTGCATAACCCATCTGCCCCAGATTGCAAAATTCGGCAACCATCATTTCAGGATATCAAAGAATGTTTCAGACGGCAGAACCAGCACCAGCATCAATCTGCTAA
>DAOVDN010000033.1 GCA_030669465.1 Desulfobacterales bacterium
CACTCAGGGCATCTTCCTTTCCGTATCCTATTTTCAACCACGTCGAAGACACATCGTTTGATAAGCAGACTGCCGCAATTGTAGCAGTATGTGTTCTCTCCTTTGTGCCCAGGAACATTACCGAGGTACACATACCGCAAGCCGTTATTAATCCCGATCTCTCGCGCATGCTCAAGGGTCGCAATCGGAGTTCCCTCAACGTGTGAAAGTTTGTAATCGGGATAGAATCTTGTTACGTGCCAGGGGGTATCAGGTCCGAGGCACTTGTTTATCCAGAAGGCTATTCCTTGGAGCTGTATATCATCATCGTTAAAACCGGGGATGATGTTGGTAACGACCTCCACATGGATGCCGTTCTGTCTAGCCTTTTCAGCAATCTTCAAGATAGAGCCGAACTCAGGGACGTGTGCAATCTTCTGGTAGGTGGTGTTGGAAAAGCCCTTGACGTCCACGCGGTAAACATCCAGGTACGGGGCAAGCAGGGCGAGGGCCTCCTCGGTGATGAACCCGTTGGTGACGTAGTTTGTGTAAAGGCCTTTTTCTTTGGCAAGCTTTGCCGTGTCAAGGGTATATTCAAACCAGAGGGTTGGTTCATTAAAGGTCCATGAAAGGCCGATGCACCCATGACCCAGGGCCATGTTGACCTGATCCTCAGGAGCAAGGTAGGACCCCTTTTCAAAATCCTTTCCTTTCCAGTGAGCGATCTCCCAGTTTTGGCAGCCGGGACACCGGAAATTGCATCCCCAACTCCCGAGTGAAAGCCACCTGCTGCCGGGATAAAAATGAAAGACCGGTTTCTTTTCAATGGGGTTTATCGACAGCGAAGAGACCTCTCCGTATATGAGGCTGTAGAGTCTTCCGCCTTCGTTTACCCTGGTGAAACACCAGCCCGCAGCACCTTCCGCAATAGTGCACCTCCTCTGACAGGTGCGACACCGCACCTCGCCATGAGGGAGCTTGTCATAGAGTAATGCTTCTTTTTTCACCCTGTTAATTAAACGTCTCGAAAATTCTACAACTTATTGAAAATATAGAAAGTCTTCGAGGCCTCGTTTTTTTTGCCTCGTGCATGGAATAATGGAATGTTGGAATGTTGGAATGTTGATTTTTAAAGGAAGTTACACATTTATTAGCTTCCCTGTCAAGAGAGGTTTTGCCAATAAACCACTATCCCATTTTTCCAGAACCCCTGTCTGCCGACAGGCAGGCATTATTCCATTATTCCAGTATGTTACCATAAAAAGGTTTTACCGTTGTAGTAATTATAAAGCCCTGATGCTTTTGCAATCTCTTGATGAAAAATCTGCGGACATAATATCCAGCATTGGTCACATAGCATGGCGATTAAATATTTAAATATTCACAGCTATTAAGGCGTTGAGTGGCCGCTCTGCGAAAAGAAAATAGATCAGATTAGCATAGCTTCTATGATCTGCAGACAGGGTACCGGCCAGCAAAACTGGCGTGAACGGGTAATTTCTTGGTTTCTGTATGCAAAGCCATCTGACAGCAACAGGTTGTGCTTTTCAGCGGGAAAATAGTTGTTGCGCAAGGCCCAAACAGGGTACCTTCCAGGACTAACAAAACAAGCCACCTCCTCTGGGGGTGGTAATTTGACTTCTACCCAGGTTTGTCATATAAAATTAAGCAGAATACCTCAACCCTGGCCCAGACCGATCACCAAAACTCTATACTCAAAAAGTCAGGTTTGGAATGATGTATAGGCTATATCAATATAAATGAACGAGTTGCACCAGGGCGGGCTTTAGTCACTTGTAACTTTAGTCACTTGTAACTTTTTACGCAACAGCACGAGTTAAAAAAGTGTAAACTACTTTTATGTTCGCATGAAAGATGCCAAATTAATTCTATAATTGCCACTGAATTGATACAGATTATTGAAAATTCAAGCAAACAGATGCGCGGCGAGATACCTGAGTCATGCAAAATCCAGCACATGTAGTTAAGGAACGGGGACGAAATAACTTCCCCAACTATGCATCACAGCTTCAGGCCACCTTTGCCCGACCTGCCCGCAACGCCTACATTTTGCATAAGTTAGCGTTGATGTTTTGTTCTTCTAAACAGAATGAAAGTTAAATATGCCTATTTTAATGCATGGCAGGCGGGTCTCAAATCCCAAAAGTATCAAAATAGCCTGCTATTCCATCAACTTTTGTGACTTGAGACCCGCCTGCCATGCCTGAGCACAAGCATCTGAAACACGAGCATCTTACTTGTTATGGCGAGTGCGATGGCGGGCAGGTCGAACAAATCTGACCCAAATCTATGCGCCTACTTGTGGAAGTTATTTCGTCCCCGTTCCTAAGGAAAGAGATTGTTCAGATTGCTGAAAAATGGCACAATGATTGCGTAGTGTTGAGGGAACATAATCTAAAGCACGAACAATGAAAGGTTAAAGTTATGTTTAATTTTCTTTTCAAAAAACAAAATCGTGTTGAAACGTTGATCTTTGAATACATGGACACACTGAAACTTACCCAGGAGAGCTTTTTAAAAGCGCTCAATGCCTGCATTGAAGACCACAAGTGTGAAAATTTTGATTTTCTTATCACGCAGACCCACAAGTACGAGTCTAAAGCAGATGATATCTGCGAAGAGATAAACAACTTGATGTACAGCAAGGCGCTGATTCCTGACTCGCGCGGGGATATAATGCGGCTTCTGGAGTCAATAGATATGATCCCGCATTTTTTTGAACGTATTCTGTTTATTATGCAAACTCAAAGATTAAGTATACCTGACTTCCTTGCTTTAGATGTTAAAGACCTCATACGCATCAGCTTTGAAAGCTGCGATCTTTTATCCAAACAGTTAGCCCTTCATTTGAAGCAAAAACTGGGCATCCGTGACCTGCTCAGCACTATTGACACAAACGAAAGCCACTGCGACCATATTGAACGGCGTATTATCAGTAAAATCTTTGACTCAGATCTGGATCCATTTGTTAAACTCCAGCTAAAGGAACTAATCGTAACCATGGGGGAAATTTCAGATCAGGCTGACCGTGTATCCAAACGGATTAATATTATCAGTATGAAGAGGCGTGTATAATGCTTTCTCTTTTAGGCGGGTTTTTTTTAGGATGGTCTTTGGGAAGCAACGATGCGTCAAATGTGTTCGGCACTGCGGTCTCTTCCAGAATGCTAAAGTTCTGGACAGCGGCTGTTCTTGCGTCGGTTTTTGTCGTGATAGGGGCGCTTGTTTCAGGGCAGGCAGGAATAGAAACTCTCAAAGGGCTGACCAGTATTAGACTTGATCAGGCCGTGATTTCTTCTGTGGCGGCGGCTGTAACCGTAACCATAATGACGGTTTTGGGGCTGCCTGTTTCAACATCCCAGGCGGTCATCGGCGCAATCATGGGAATCGGAATACTGAACTATCAAATTAATTTAGGCGGCCTCGGGAAGGTAGTGGCATGCTGGGTCGGAACCCCTATAGGCGCTCTAATTGTATCCATCCCTCTCTACTATGTGGTGGCAGCCATATATAATAGACTCAACATGAATCTTTTCAGGGCGGACAGCATGCTTCGCTTTGGTCTGGTTGCTGCCGGGTCATATGGAGCCTATGCTCTTGGAGCCAATAATGTGGCCAATGTAACAGCGGTTTTTGTGGGCGCCGGGCTCATAACAGTATTCTTTGCCACACTTATCGGAGGAGTCAGTATTGCCCTGGGCATTCTAACATACAGCAAGCCGGTTATGGAGACAGTGGGCAAAAAACTGGTCAAACTTGATCCTTTCTCGGCTTTTGTAGTAGTTCTGGCCGAGGCCATTACAGTACATATATATACCATAATCGGTGTTCCTGTCTCAACATCTCAGGCTGTGGTCGGAGCGGTGATCGGCATCGGCATCGTAAAAGGGGCTCACACGGTCAGCAAAAAAACGCTGAAAAATATTCTTCTGGCCTGGGTTTTTACCCCTGTTGTAGCCTGCTTTATTGCTCTAATTATCGATTTTGCATATAATTTACATTACATCCCGCATCAATAGCAACGGAGTAAAGAATCCCGGCACAAGGGACCCGGCTTTGATTTTACCTCGGAGAGGCGCTGTTTAATCCAATAAGAGGGCGAGGGCATCCTCGATGATGAACCCGTTGGTTAAGCCTCTTTTTGCCGTTCCTTTTAGACTGACTCGGACGTAAAGGTTCTTGAATCCGGCCAGGTCCACGGCATAGGTTTCATCGTGACCGATCAATATGCCATTGGTCTCGAGGATAAAGAGGACATTTCTTGGGAAAGGGCAACCTGCCTGGCTATCTTTGTTTTTTGAATTTCACTATCCAATATTGTTTGCGCTATTGCCAAGTCAAGCATAATTATGGTATTATTACTTGTGTCTTTAAAAAAGGCGGTCATGTTTGCTTGCTGTCGGCCTTGGTGCGCCTATTATGCTGCGTTGTAAAATTCGCCAAGGCTTATATCGAATATCCAGGCTCGATTATTTTTGCTTGACATGATATTATATTACTATTATTTTTAGAGTTTTCAACAAAATGGATTTTTATCGGTACAATTATGTTTGATAATTTAACTGACAGACTCGATTCCATATTTAAAAAGCTCAAAGGGCACGGCAAATTATCGGAAAAAAACGTTGAAGAGGGCTTAAAAGAAGTCAGGATGGCTCTTCTTGAAGCCGACGTACACTACAAGGTTGTAAAAAAACTTGTTGCCGATATAAAAAAGCGGGCTCTTGGGCATGAAGTCATGGCAAGCCTGACCCCCGGTCAGCAGGTCGTAAAGATAGTCAATGATGAGTTGACGCAACTTATGGGAGCGAATCATGAAGACTTGAATCTTTCGGGGCCGGGATTGGGGTCTGGGCCAGTGTCGATTATGCTGGTTGGCCTGCAGGGTTCCGGTAAAACAACTACAGCGGGCAAACTCGCTGTTTTTTTAAGAAAAAAAGGAAAAAAACCCTATCTGGTTCCAGCAGATGTTTACCGTCCCGCGGCTATTGATCAACTTAAAAAGCTTGGCAAGCAGCTAGATGTTCCTGTTTTTCCGTCAAGCGTGGAAATGAATCCGGTCCAGATCTGCCAGGAGGCCAGAACAGCGGCACATCAAGAAGGGTGTGATACTCTGCTTCTCGATACAGCAGGCCGCCTGCATGTGGATGAGGAGTTGATGGCTGAGCTTTGCCGTATCAAGGATGCACTGCGGCCGTCCGATATACTCCTTGTAGCCGACGCCATGACAGGCCAGGATGCTGTAACTATAGCAAAATCATTTGATAATGCCCTTGATATCGGCGGTATTGTCCTTACCAAGATGGATGGTGATGCCCGTGGCGGGGCAGCCATTTCCATCAAGTCAATAACAAACAAGCCTATAAAGTTTGTCGGTGTTGGTGAAAAACTTGGCGACCTGGAGCCCTTTCATCCAGACAGGATGTCCTCAAGGATACTTGGAATGGGAGATGTTCTTACCATTATTGAAAAGGCCCAATCCATGGTTGACGAGAAAAAGGCGGCCGAACTTGAAAAGAAACTGAGAAAAAGCCAGTTTACATTAGATGATTTTCGTGATCAGATGGTTCAGATACGAAAGATGGGTTCGTTAGATGATATTATAAGTATGATTCCAGGCATCGGGAAGAGCAAGCAACTGAAAAACTTAAAGGTGGACGAAAGAGAACTTGCCAGGACCGAAGCTATCATAAATTCCATGACACAAAAGGAACGACATCAATATACTATAATAAACGGAAACCGGCGGAAAAGAATTGCCAGAGGAAGCGGAACCAGCGTACAGGATGTAAACAGGCTTCTTAAAAATTACACTCAAGCCATAAAAATGCTTAAAAAACTTAACAAAGGCGGCATGCGCGGAATTGGCCGGGGCATGCTGCCATTTTGAGATCTTTGAAAAATGTTCAATGGGGACGTTTTGCAAGGGTCTCATCTTGAAGGAGAAAAGAGATGTCAGTTAAAATCAGATTAGCCAGGCACGGCGTAAAGAAAAAACCGTTTTATCGAATAGTTGTGGCAGACAGTGAATGCCCGAGAGACGGCAGATACCTGGAAGCTGTCGGCACATACAATCCTTTGATGGATCCTGCTGAAGTTTTGCTGAAGGAAGAACGAATCAGGCACTGGATAGATCAGGGCGCTATTCTTACAGATACTATAAAAAGCCTTTTAAAGAAAGAAGGTTTTTTTGCTAAATCCCTAAATCCCTAAATCCCTCAATTCCCAACATAAGGAGATGAAGCTATGAAAGATCTGATTAAGTACATTGCAAAGGCACTGGTTGACAATCCGGAAAGTGTAGAGGTTTCAGAGGTAGAGGGTAATCAGACCTCGGTAATAGAGCTTAAAGTAGCTAAGGAGGATTTGGGAAAGGTTATCGGAAAGCAGGGCCGGACTGCGCGAGCTATGCGAACTATATTAAGCGCAGCATCAGCTAAAATAAAAAAACGCACCGTCCTTGAGATTATAGAATGAGACCTTTGAAAAACATCCCCTTTTGCCCAATTTCTGCGTCTGGCTCAGATTTTAAACCTCAAAATACTCAATGTATTCCTCCGGTTAAAATCTTCGCCATCCTTGAACTTGGCAAAATTGAACATTTTTCGAAGGTCTCAGAATAATTTTTGTGAAAAAAAATGGTTTTCTTTCTATTGGAAAGATCGTTGGCCTGCATGGCCTTAAGGGAACCATAAAGGTCTATTCCTATGCTGATGAGCCTTTGTCTGTTTTCAAACCAGGCGCTTTAATCATCGCAAGGAATACAAAGGGTCTGGAAAAGACATATGTAATAGAATGGGCCAAACCCCACAAGCGGACCATCCTTTTATCTCTGAAAGGGGTAAGGGGTTGCAGCCTGGCTGAAACGCTTATCGATTCCGAGCTTTTCATTGAAAAGGCGAAACTTCCCGAACTTGAAGACGGAACCTATTACTGGTTCGATATTATCGGACTTTCTGTTTTTACAATAGATGAAAAATACCTCGGTTGCGTTGAATCGATAATCCGGACAGGAAGCAATGATGTCTATGTTGTGAAAGACCCAAATAAAGATAAGGATAATGAGATACTTATCCCTGCTCTCAAATCAGTGGTTTTAGCAATCGATCTTGAGCGTAAAATCATGCGAGTGGATTTGCCGGAGGGCTTGTAGTCCGTTTGGCCGGTTGGGGTGAAGAATTAAACCACGAAGAATACGAAGCACGCGAAGGTGGGAATTAAAGAATGATTTTATCTTCGCGCACTTCGTGTTCTTGGTGAAAAAACATGACCTGTCCGCCATCGTGAGCCTGAGGCTCATTCATGCCCGTCTTCCAGCCAAGCGGAGTGAGGCGGACGGGTGGTAAGAAATCCCAAATTATGAGCGTTCAAAGTATAGATGAATTTTATTGTTCTGACTATTTTTCCGGAAATGTTTAATCCATTTTGGGCTCATGGAATTATCAGAAAGGCCATAGAGCTGGATAGGATTTCCGCTTCAGTCATAAATATCAGAGACTTTGCAAAAGGGAGACACAGAGTTACCGATGACAGGCCTTACGGCGGTGGCTGCGGCATGGTAATGAAACCTGAGCCTCTGGCCGCTGCTATTCGGGCCGCCACAACACAAGCTCCTTCTGCAAAGAGGATTCTGTTGACGCCTCAGGGGCGGGTTTTTGATCAGAGTATTGCTCGTGAGTTTGCATCCTTGCAGGGACTTATCCTGGTTTGCGGCCGCTACGAGGGCGTGGATGAACGTATTTGCGACGATTTTATAGACGATGAAATTTCGATAGGTGATTATGTGCTGACAGGGGGTGAACCGGCAGCCATGGTTGTAATCGATGCCGTAACCAGGTTGATCCCAGGTGTGCTTGGGGGTTCGGAGTCAGCGGAAAAAGACTCATTTTCACGCGACCTTTTAGAGCATGCACACTATACAAGGCCTCGAACCTTTGAAGGAGCGGAAGTTCCTGAAGTACTGCTGTCCGGAAATCACAAGGAGATTGAAAAGTGGAGGCTCGAAACATCGCTGATACGCACATTCCTGAAAAGAAAGGATCTGCTGAAAAACAGGTCTCTGGACAGGCAGGAAATAGAAATTCTGAAAAAGTGGTGCCTTGATATTGAAGAAATCATACACGCCCAATCTGTACGTAGCTCTGACTCATTATCCGGTGCTCAATAAAAATGGCGACATAATAACATCGGCTGTGACCAATCTTGATTTGCACGATATATCAAGGGCGGCAAAAACATACGGGGTGAGATCATTTTATGTAGTCACTCCTCTTACAGATCAGAAAGAGCTTGTTAAAAAGATTGTTTTGCATTGGATAGATGGAACAGGCGCAAGGTATAATCCAAAAAGGCGTGAAGCCTTGGAGCTGATCAGCATAAAAGACTCTTTAGATGAAGTTATAGACCATATCCGCAGCAATGGTGAAGATCGCCCAAAGATTGTCGTTACATGCGCTCGGAACGATTACCAGCATATAAATTACGGCGATTTTCGTGAAATGCTTCAAAGCGGCAAACCATACCTTTTGGTTTTTGGCACAGC
>DAOVDN010000036.1 GCA_030669465.1 Desulfobacterales bacterium
TTAAGAATTGCTGAGAGAAATTATGGCTGTCGTAGATATACTAAATAGTAAAGCGGAAAAAGTTTCACAGATAGATCTTGCTGATATCATATTCAATGTACCCGTAAAGTCAAGTGTCCTGCATGAGGTTGTAAGAATGCAACTTGCCTGCAGACGTTCCGGGTCTGCATCTGTAAAACATCGTAGCGATGTTAAGGGCAGTGGAAGGAAACTTTTTCGTCAGAAAGGGACCGGCCGTGCGCGTCGCGGTGATATCAAGACTCCCTTGCTCAGAGGTGGTGGCGTTGTTTTTGGTCCAGATCCGAGATTATATTCTTACAAGGTTCCCAAAAAGGTAAGAAAGCTGGCTCTTAAAATGGCTTTGAGCAGCAAATTACATGAAAATACCCTTGTTGTACTTGATCAGATCGAACTTAAGCAGATTAAGACCAGGGAATTTCTGAAAGTTTTAAATGCATTAGATCTGAAAGGGGCATTGATTGTAGTTGACAAAAAGGATGAAAACCTGGAACTTTCATCCAGGAACGTCCCTGACGTAAAAGTGCTGAGAAGCGAGGGATTGAATGTATATGATATTCTCAAATACAAAAATTTGGTCCTGGTTGAGTCTTCTATTAAGAGCATTGAGAGGAGGCTGCTGACATGATGCATTATGATATTATTAAACGGCCTTTGAATACAGAAAAGACCAATATTCAAAAAGAGCAATATAATCAGGTTTCTTTTGAGGTGGACCGGAGGGTAAACAGGATTGAGATTCGCAGGGCGGTTGAAAGAATTTTTAATGTCAGAGTGGCTGCTGTCCGGACAATGCAGCTTAAGGGCAAGACCAAACAGAGAGGCCGGATTGTTGGAAAACGGAGGGACTGGAAGAAAGCGGTTGTAAAGTTGATGCCCGGTGAACGTATTGATTTTTTTGAAGGGGTTTAAATAAGGTATATATAATGGCGGTTAAGAAAGTAAAACCTACATCTCCTGGAAGGCGTTTTCAAATATATTCAACATTTGATGAAATTACCAGCACAACGCCTGAAAAGAGTCTGCTGAAGGTTATTAAGAAAAAAGGCGGACGTAATGCAAACGGACGTATTACGTGCAGACACCGTGGGAGCGGTCACAAGCGGCATTACAGGATTATTGACTTTAAGCGGAACAAGACAGGGATATCTGCGAAAGTAGTGTCTATAGAGTATGATCCAAACCGTAGCGCCAGAATCGCTCTTCTGCACTATATGGATGGCGAAAAGCGATACATCCTGGCACCGCTTGATCTTTCGGTTGGCGACAGTGTATTGTCAGGGCCTGAAGCGGATATTAAACCAGGCAATACACTTCCCCTGGATAATATTCCACTTGGTACACATATTCATAACATTGAGTTGCGTCTTGGAAAAGGTGGGCAAATTGTAAGGAGCGCCGGCACCTTTGCACAGTTAATGGCAAAGGAAGATCAGTATGCTCTGATAAAACTTCCATCCGGCGAAGTTCGAATGGTTCTTTTAAGTTGTAAGGCTACCATAGGGCGACTCGGCAATCTGGTTCATGAGAATATATCTTTGGGCAAAGCAGGCCGCAAACGTTGGTTGGGCAGACGACCAAAAGTTAGAGGCGTTGCAATGAATCCTGTTGACCATCCAATGGGAGGCGGTGAAGGAAGATCTTCAGGCGGACGGCATCCGTGTAGTCCATGGGGTATTCCTTCAAAGGGTTACAAGACTCGCAATAAAAGTAAGAGTAATCGTTATATAGTCAAAAGGCGTACAAAAAGATAGTTAGGAATTGAGGAATTGAGGAATTAAGGAATTGAGGAATTAAAATCAATAGAATTCCTTCAATTCCTAAATCCCTAAATTTAAAAGCAAGATATCAGGAGAAAGTTTTATGCCGCGGTCGTTAAAAAAAGGTCCATATATTAGCCCAAAGTTATTAAAGAAAGTTATAGCAGCTCAGGAGGCCCGCAGCAGCAGAGTTATCAAAACATGGTCCAGGCGATCGACCATTATTCCTGAGATGGTTGGTGTTACCTTAGCGGTTCATAATGGAAGAAAATTCGTTCCGGTTTTTATATCAGAGAATATGGTGGGCCACAAGTTAGGTGAATTTTCACCAACGCGGACTTTTTACGGTCATGCCGGGGTTAAGAAATCGAAATTAAAGAAGTAGTGGAATTGGAGAAAAGGGAATGTCTGCAATAGAGGTTAAAGCTGTATCAAAATATGCCCGCATATCTCCTCAGAAAGTTCGTAAGATGATTGGCGCTGTCAAGGGGAAACCAGTTGATGCTGGTCTGAATATGCTTAAATTTATGCCTCAAAAGGCAGCGGGTATTGTTGAAAAGGTTGTTCGCAGTGCTGTGGCAAATGCCGATCAAAATCCGGATATCGATATAGATTCACTGGTTATTCGCAACATAATCGCAGACGATGGCCCTACATTGAAGCGTTTCAGAGCAAGAGCACGCGGTAGAGGTACACGAATACTGAAAAGAAGCTCTCATATTACGGTCATTTTGGCTAAGGGTTCGGTGTAAAATAAGGAGGTAAAAGCTTGGGCCAGAAAGTAAATCCGATAGGATTGAGATTAGGAATTATTAAGACGTGGGAATCAAGGTGGTATGGTGGAAAGAATTATTCTGATTATATACTCGATGATTATAATATCAGAGAATTTATAAAAAAGAAACTCCACCATGCAGGCATTGCCAGGGTTGGAATAGAAAGGTCAGCCAAGCGTGTCAGGCTCAAAATCTATACATCCAGGCCGGGAATTGTTATTGGAAAGAAAGGTTCCGAAATAGCATTGCTCAAGAAAGAGCTTGAAAAGATGCTCAATCTTAATAAGGATAAGACGGGCTACGAGGTTCTTATAGATATTCAAGAAGTAAGAAAACCGGAGATCGATGCTCAGCTTGTTGCCGAGAATATTGCTCTTCAGATAGTACGAAGGGTTGCATTTCGCCGTGCTATGAAACGCTGTATCTCATCAGCCATGAGGTTTGGCGCCCAGGGCATTAAGGTTATCTGTTCAGGACGTCTGGGTGGGGCTGAGATGGCCAGAACAGAGCAGTACAGAGAAGGGCGTGTGCCGTTGCATACCTTAAGAGCTGATATAGATTATGGTTTTACAGAAGCTCATACAACATATGGGCTTATAGGTATAAAAGTATTTATTTTTAAAGGCGAGATTCTAAAGAAAGAATCAAATTGAATTCGGGAATTCAGGAATTCAGGAATTGAGGGATTAAAATCAATAGCCAGCGTGTGGTTGATCAATTCCTAAATTATCAGTCGGTCTATTTTCAGTCTTTCTTGATAACTCAAATGATTGTGAACCCCGAAAACATTATCTTAAGGTCTTTAGTTATTCAATTAACAAATAACGGATAATAATTTCTGAACGGAGATATAAGGACATGCTGAGTCCCAAGAAGGTAAAATTTCGAAAGCAGCAAAAAGGCAGAATGAAAGGTGTGTCCCGCAGGGGGTGCGATTTAAATTTTGGTGAATTTGGGTTGCAGGCAGTTGAATGTGGCGCAATAAGCTCAAAACAGATTGAAGCCGCCCGTATTGCGATGACCCGGCATGTAAAAAGAGGCGGCAAGATGTGGATAAGGATTTTTCCGGACAAGCCGTTTACCAAAAAGCCTGCTGAAGTCAGGATGGGAAAAGGAAAGGGAGCTCCTGAAGGATGGGTTGCAATAGTCCGCCCGGGCAGAATTCTTTATGAAATGGAGGGTATTTCCAGGGAACTGGCAAAGGAAGCGCTCTGCCTTGCTTCACACAAGCTTTCAGTAAAAACAAGATTTGTGGAGAGGAGCAGTATATAATGAAAGCAAGTGAGATTAGAGAGTTGAGCCTGGAAGAAAAACAACGGAAGCTGGATGACCTTAAAGAGGAGCTGTTTAATCTGCGCTTTCAGCATGAAATTGGTCAGCTCGAAAATCCTCAAAAGATGAAGCAGACCAGGCGTGATATGGCAAGGATGAAAACCGTAATAAACGAATCTCTTTAAGCATAATTGAGGGATTGAGGGATTGAGGGATTTAGGGATTGGGGGATTAAAATCAATAGAATACCTTCAATTCCTAAATTCCTAAATTCTTGAATTCCTCAATTTCTAATGATAATATGTGAGAATAGTTGTTGCTATGAAAAACCAAGGAATAAGAAGACAGGTTGTCGGGACAGTTGTGAGCGACAAGATGAACAAGACAGTAATTGTCCAGGTTGAGAGACTGGTTAAGCATCAGCTTTATCAGAAGTATGTCAGAAGGCGTGCCAGGTTTGCAGCTCACGATGAAAATAATGCCTGCCGGCTTGGAGATAAGGTGCTGATAACGGAGTCCAGACCACTTAGCAGGACCAAAAGATGGCGTGTCAGCGAGATGCTCAAAAAAGCTGTTTGATTATGAGACCTTTGAAAAACGTCCCCTTTTGCCCGATTTCTGCGTCAGGCTATGTTAGCTGTTAAGCTGCTGAGCTGCTGAGCTGTTATGCCTTTTTTTATCTTATGAGCTTAAGAGCCATCAGCTATGAGCTAAGCTGTATTCCTGTGGTTGAAATTTTCGCCTTCCTTGAACTCGAACCCCAGTTAAATATCAAAAACAAATTTAACGGGACAGGCAAAATTGAACATTTTTCAAAGGTCTCATTATACGAGGAAAGTAAAAGATGATTCAGGCGGAGACGAGATTGACAGTAGCGGATAATTCAGGAGCTAAGGTGTTGTATTGTATAAAAGTTCTTGGAGGCTCCAGGAGACGGTACGCAACCATTGGCGACATCATTGTTGTAAGTGTTAAGGAAGCTATACCGAATGCCAAGGTAAAAAAGGGAGATGTCCTGAAGGCCGTTGTGGTTCGGACCAAAAAGGAGATCAGGAGGCCTGATGGATCATACATAAGATTTGATGATAATTCAGCTGTCTTAATCGATCAAAGCATGGAACCTATAGGCACCCGTATATTTGGACCTGTGGCAAGGGAGCTCAGAGCCAAAAGATTTATGAAAATTATTTCCCTGGCTCCAGAGGTATTATAGAAGTAACTATTCAGCCACGAATTGACACAAATGGACTCGAATAAAGAAAAAATACGGTTACAATTTATTTAAGCGTTATTTGTGTAAATTCGTGTTCATACGTGGCTGAGTAATTACTTAATAGATTAAATTAATCGAAAATAGTTAATCATATGAGAAACGGGCTTATGACGAGAAATAAATGCCGTATAAAGAAAGATGACAAGGTAAAAATTATTGTCGGTAGGGACAGAGGCAAGATCGGCAACGTGCTAAAGGTAAACAGAAAAAATAACTCTGTTCTTGTAGAAAAGATCAACCTTGTAAAACGGCATACAAAACCAAGCGCTAAGAACAGACAGGGAGGAATTATCGAGACCGAGGCTCCGATCCGCTGTTCCAACATCATGTTGATGTGCAACAAGTGCATGACACCGATACGTATCAAAATGCAGACTCTTGAAGATGGGAAAAAAGTACGTGTTTGCAGGAAATGCAGCGAAATCATAGATGTTTAGGGTCGGAGGAATGTAATGTCACAGTTAAAAACCTATTATGAAGAGCAAGTTGTCCCCAGGTTGATCGAAACCTTTAAATACAAAAACATAATGCAGGTTCCGAAACTTAAAAAAATTGTGTTAAATTTTGGTTTGGGCGAAGCGATTCATAATATCAAAATACTTGATTCTGCTGTTGAAGAGCTTAAGATTATAGCGGGACAGCGGCCTGTTGTTACTCGTGCAAAAAAGTCAATTGCAGCTTTTAAGCTGAGGCAGGGGATGCCGATTGGCTGTATGGTTACGCTTCGTCGCAGGCGTATGTATGATTTTTATAACAAGCTGGTGAATATAACCCTCCCGCGTGTTCGTGATTTCAGAGGTCTTTCGGGAAAAGCTCTTGATGGTCACGGGAATTACACACTGGGGATCAAGGAACATATTATTTTTCCTGAGATCGATTATGATAAAATTGATAAGATTAAAGGGCTTAACATAACAGTTGTTACTACAGCGCAGACTGATGAGGAAGGGAAAGAGCTCCTTCATCTGTTAGGTATGCCGTTTAGGAATTGACGATTTATGGTTGAAGGAATAGTCAAGCAATAGGGAGGATGATTTGGCAAAAAAAGCTCTTAGAATGAAGGCGATGAAAAAACCAAAGTTCAGGGTAAGGGCGTACAACAGATGTCCGATTTGCGGCAGGCCAAGGGCGTTTTTGAGAAAATTTGGAATTTGTCGTATCTGTTTTCGTGAACTTGCTTTGCAAGGCAGGCTTTCCGGTGTGATGAAATCTAGTTGGTAAGCTAATCAATTTAACAATTGTTTAAGATAGTTATATATTAATAGTAACGGAGAAGACAATGTCGATGAGTGATCCGATTGCGGACATGCTGACCCGAATCAGGAATGCCCAAAAGGCTAAGTTCAACAGTGTTGATATTCCCGGGTCAAAGCTAAAAACCGAGTTGGCTAAAGTATTAAAGAATGAAGGATTTATCAGGAATTATAAATTCATAAAGGACGCCAAGCAGGGTATATTGCGTGTCTACCTTAAGTATGGCCCGGGGAAGGCCGACGTTATTTTCGGTATTGAACGTGTTAGTAAGCCGAGCAGACGGCTTTACGTTAAAGCCAAAGATATAAAGCCGGTTTTAAACGGTATGGGCATTGCGATTTTATCCACATCTAAGGGGGTAATGCCAGACAAAAGAGCCAGAAATGAAAACCTTGGAGGCGAAATTCTCTGCAATATTTGGTAGTAGATGGGCGGCTAGTAAGAGAGGAGTATTAAATGTCTCGAGTAGGCAAAAAATCGATTCCAATACCTGATAAGATAAAAGTATCATATAAAGACAGGTTAATTACAGTACAGGGTGAAAAAGGTGTCCTTAAAAGGTCAATACATCCTTCTGTGGATCTGAATATAGAAGATGGGATTATAAGCGTATCCACGGTTGTTGATGACAGGACCAGCAGGTCCTTGCAGGGTTTGACTCGTAGTCTTGTGGCCAATATGATTACCGGTGTTAACAAGGGATTTGAACGTGTGCTTGAGATAACCGGTATCGGCTATCGTGCTGTAGTTAATGGCAACTGTATAGAATTTAACCTTGGATATTCGCATCCTATTAATTTTGATCTTTTGGAGGGTATTTCAGCGTCTATCGACAAGAATAATGTTATAAAACTTTCCGGAATTGACAAAGAAAAACTGGGCCTTGTAGCTGCGGCAATTAGACGATTAAGACCTCCGGAACCCTATAAAGGCAAGGGAATTAAGTATGTGGAAGAGCGTATACAGAGGAAAGCCGGGAAGACTGGAACAAAATAGAGCAGCCGGTGACTGATGGTCGATTCTTAAGTTAGCGCCCTTCGGGCGAGCTGATAGCTCTTAGCTGATAAGCTTAACAGCTACTAAGGGATGAGGATGTAAAAAGATGGGTTCGTTAGATTTAAAAAAAGAGGCGCGTTTAAAGAGAAAGAAAAGAATTAGAAAGACTCTATCCGGCACAAGTGAGCGACCGAGGTTGAGTGTGTTTCGAAGCGCAAAACATATTTATGCACAGGTAATTGACGATACTCGCGGACATACTCTAGTTGCGGCGTCAACTATGGAAAAGTGTGTAAAAGAACATCCTGCTTTGATCTCAGATAGTACTCCTGATTCAAATAAAGGAAAGGTTGCGGCAGCGATTTTTGTCGGGAAACTTGTAGCTGAACGTGCCGCTGAGAAAGGAATAAAGACGGTAGTATTTGACCGGAATGGTTTTTTATATCACGGGCGGATTAAAGCTGTTTCTGATGGCGCGCGTGAAGCCGGTTTGAATTTTTAAGCCAACTTACGCCTATTTTTTGAAAGCGGGTCAAGGAGGAAGATATTTGTTTAAACAAGATACAGGTGAAAATCAGTTAATTGATAAAGTTGTTTATATTAACAGGGTGGCAAAAGTCGTCAAGGGCGGTCGCAGGTTCAGCTTTAGTGCTATAGTTGTTGTTGGTGATGGCGAAGGAAGTGTTGGTTTTGGATTAGGCAAAGCAGGAGAGGTGCCCGAGGCAATTCGCAAAGGTGTGGAAAAAGCAAAAAAGAATATGGTCAAAGTGCCCTTGATTGAAGGGACAATACCCTTTGAGATTATCGGAAAGTTTGGTGCCGGAAAAGTTTTATTAAAACCCGCATCCGAGGGTACCGGTGTTATCGCCGGTGGTGCTGTACGTGCAGTACTTGAGGCTGTCGGGGTTCAGAATATTCTTACAAAGTGTATGGGATCAAATAATCCTCATAATTTGGTTAAAGCTACTATTACAGGGCTTCGGCAACTTCAGAGCCGTGAGCAGGTTGCTGCCAGACGTGGCATCCGTATAGAAGATCTATAATAA
>DAOVDN010000001.1 GCA_030669465.1 Desulfobacterales bacterium
GGAACTGAAGCTTATGATATAACCGGGATCGAAAAAGAGCTTGAACCAGGAAAAGAACTTTTAGTTTGCGCTCGCCGGAAAGATGGCGTAGAAACAAAATTTACTGGTTTTGCCAGAATCGACTCTACTGTGGAGTTGAGCTACTACTGTCATGGCGGGATACTGGCGTACGTTTTACGCCATCTGAAATGAAAAATATTATAAGAAATTCCACTATGAATGTTCTGTTGATTGAAATAAATCCTTTTATCCAGGAAACAACTCCTATCTCACTTGGATATATTGCGGCCTTCCTCAAATCCAAGGGTTTCAACGTTAAAATATTGTCTATCGGACAGAACACTTCTATGTCCATTTCCGGTTTTAACGAACTTATTATAAAGTTTCGGCCTGCTCTGGTCGGCTTTTCCGCCTATCAAAGAACGATGCTCTATATGAAAGGCCTTGCTCGATTAATAAAATCGATAAACAAAAACATTAAAATTGCCATTGGAGGCCCACAAGCCACCTTTATGCCCACTGCTGCTTTTGCAGATCTGCCGGATATCGATTATATCAGCAGATCTTCAGGAGAGTTAACGATGCTGCGGATTGCACATGCTATTGAAAACGGCACCCCTTTTTCGGAACTATCGGGTGTCAGCTACAAAGATGCGACCGGCTCTGTTTTTGATACAAAAGAGCTTGAAGGCTTTAGCGATTTAGATCATTATCCCTCTCCATATCTTTATGACGTTTTTGACTATTCTCGTATGAGCGAGGCAATCATGCTGACATCCCGCGGATGTCCGCATAAATGCATCTATTGCTACACCCCGCATGCATTTAAACGGAAAGTAAGCTTTCATTCCGTAGACAGAGTGATCGAAGAAATTAGATGGATAAGGAAAAAAGGGGTGCGCAAACTCTGGTTTGCGGATCCAAATATATCCTTTAAACCGGAGCGGCTAATAAAAGTTCTTGACAGAATTTTATCAGAGAGTCTTGAAATCGAAATGTGGGTGCAGACACGCGCTGACCTTGTAAATCCCGGGTTGATGAAAAAGATGAAAAAGGCAGGTGTTAAAACCATCGCCTTTGGACTGGAGTCTGCCTCGGAACCGGTTATGGCAAGACTGGGCAAGCATTTAACCCTTGAGAAAGTAGCCGAAGCAATCAGAATAGCACAACAGCAGAAAATAGAAGTGGAGCTTTTTACTATTTTCGGCCTTCCTTATGAAACCTTTGATGATGCGGTTAAGACATTAGAGTTTGTTAAAAAAAACAGGGTCAAAATCATGGGAAATACAAACTCACAGCAGATGCAAATCTATTTTGGGACCCATATGGCAAGACATTACGAAGAATACAATATTCGCCCATTAAATACCGATCGGCCGGCATATATATCAATTGGGTCTCAATATGAAACCAAGTACATGAACCGGAACGAACTTCATCAGATCCAGGAGCTGTGGAAGGCCAATTCACTTGACGGTGCAAAGCGGATCGTTTCATGAGGGATTGAGGATAAATTACGATGATTAAGCCTGTCTTACAAAATATATCTATAATATTAGGCGATCCTGACATGAAAGATTATAATCGGCTTTCCCGGACGCTCTCATTGCTCTTTTCACATGTAAATCTAACCTCAAATCTTTATCTCGTTGCAAAGAATCTTCCTGAAAGCATGTCACAGATTGAACGGATACATCAAGATATCAATGCATTTCTAAGTGAGTCACTTTTTGCGCGGCTTCATGTCCATTATGTCCACAATGTTTCAGAAGCGAATCTGGATGACACAAGACATTGTTACCAATACATAAAGCAGGCGACCTGGAAGTTCGACCGGGAAGGGTATGCACACCAGGAAATGCCAAGGCTGATGTTACTACCGGTTATTGTGCCGGATGATCTGATTGAAGCGGTTTCGCTATTAAGCTTTCTTGATGCGCTTAAAAGCTCTTTTTTATTAACAAGCCTGTACTTAAACAAAACCACCTTTGCCATGGCACAAAATGATGAAATTTTAGCAAGGATAGAAAAGGTTTATTACGGCCCGGGAAATTCCGGAGAACTGCCGGATGTTATTTGTAATATGTTTTATCAAAATATTCTTGATGACTCATTTGACAGGTTAGCCTCTGATGCATCATATATGTCCGTCCGGTGCCCGGCCTCGCTCATTATCTCGGCTCAAGACGGAAAAATTTATGGTTGTATAGATGCATGCCGCAAAAATGAGGAGTTTGCCGATATTTACGGAAAATTTAATACAGATGTGTTCATAGAACAGAATAACATTACCGATAATTCTAAAAGAGATTGCCTTGTATGCAGGGAACGAGCAACCGAGTTATTTGCGGATTTACCCATGCCGCAGGACAAGAGAGAACAAATCGGAGCCCTGCTTTGTCATTTTGGGACATTGTACCAGGCGAAAGAAGAATATCTTCAGGCTGCAAAGAAATATGAAAAATCCTTGATGCTCTCTCCTATTGATGAAGCAAGTCATATCTATTTTAGACTCGGCCTGAGCTACACAATGATTGGACATTATAATCAAGCCCTTAAAGTCCTTAACAGCGCCGAACTTACGTATGCAAACCAGCACTATTTCCACTTTTACAAAGGGCTTTGTTATTTTGAAATGGGGGATTATCGCATGGCTGTTGAAGAATTTTCAGAGGCTTTGAACCTGCAGCCTGAGCAGGAAGACCGGATCAGAATTTTGATATACAAGGGCACATGCTATAACAACCTCGGCGAGTATGAGCGGGCCGCGATTGAATTGGAAAGGGCCGGAGAATCGGCCGGTCGTGTAAAGGAAATTTTTAACGCTCTTGGTTTCTCATATTTTCAGCTAAAAAACTATGATAGATCTATTGAAAACCTTAACAAGGTTGTCGAAATAGATCCCTATTCTGCTATAGATTATGCCAGCCTTGGATCGAATTATCGTGAAAAAGGGGATATTAAAACTGCAATTGATATGTTTAAGAAGGCTCTAACGCTGGATCCGGATATGACATCTGCAAGAGAAAATCTGGAAAGGTTAAAAAAACGGATATGATGCAAGCATATTTAACCCGGAAGAGGAAGGGCCTTTTTTTATCCAGGACATCTCTTTTACTTTATTCATTATTTCTATAAGAGAATTATATTATAATCTTGGTATCTTAGGAGTATTTAGGAGATCACGTTAGCTTACAAAAAAGTGGAAAAAGGAGACGAGGAATGAAAAAAAAGTATTATATCACTATGTTCTGCTTTATGATATTGCTAATTTTCTTTGGCATCTGGTTTCTATCAATGAATCAAACGACCCCAACAGAAGAAGTTCAGCCGGCTCCGGCAGAAAAAGTTGAACCGGCTCCGGCAGAAGAAGTTGAACCGGAACCTGTAGTTGAGGTTAAGCCGGAACCTGTGGTGGAAGTTAAGCCGGAACCAACAGTTGAGGTTAAGCCGGAACACGGCGCTCCTTACCCTCCATGGGCTGGTTATAAAGTTGAGCCGAAACCTGTGGTGAAAGTTGAACCGAAACCAACACCAAAAGTTGAGGTTAAGCCGGCTGGTTTTGATATAGTTCCATTAGAAGATCAGGACTGTACAAAATGTCATCCATCTGCTGTCAAAGATGTCAACGAACGTGGCGGATTGCACCAGTCGCTTGGTTGCAGCGAATGCCATTTAGAGCATCCACCCCTTGGAAACGATACGATTCCGGCATGTGAAATGTGTCATGACCCTGGAGAGTCAAAGCATTATAACATCAAAAATTGCAGCGCTTGCCATTACCCGCATTATCCCACCGAGATGGATTTTGGTGAGGTCGATACATCTGCCTGCCTTTCATGTCACCTGGCTCAAGGTAAAGAAATGGAAGCCAAGCCGAGCGAACACGCCGGTTTGAATTGTACTGAATGCCATATGGTTCATCGTGAGTGGGCAAAATGTGCGGATTGTCATACCCCCCATGCTGAGGAAATGACACATGCGGATTGTCTTGCCTGTCACAAGCCACATAGTCCCAAAGAAGTCAATTATGCCGATGGTATTCCCAATAATTACTGCGCTTGTTGTCATGAAGAGGCAGGCAATGCCCTCGCATCAAGCAAGAAAGCACATTCTGAAATGGCCTGCATAGAATGTCATGAGAGCGAACATATGGCTGTTACACAATGTGACGGATGCCACAATGCCGATCTACATGGCGCCTATATGCACGAACGATACCCGTTGTGTCTTGACTGTCATAAGAATCCTCATGCATTGGCAGAGTAGTAAGGGCAGAAAAAGGGAGGAATATTGTAACTTCTCAACAAGTTAGAGTTCGTCCTTTACCCGAGCTTATGTTTCTTCAGATATATATTCAGATATATATTGGGTAGGGGCGGCTTTATGCCGCTCGCCAAATCGATTCGAGCGGGGTAAACCCGCCCCTACGGAAACCCGCCTATAGATCATTCGGAAGGGCTCAGGAATCACCTAACCGCACAGGTCAAACTTTTTGAGAAGTTACATCTGAATGAATGAACGATAGATAGCATCGCTGCTTGCTTATTCCAAATAATCTCTCAGAATAGAGAGTGGAGGCACAGATGAGAAAAAAGGTATTTATCAGTATTATTGGTTGCTTATTGATGTTTCTCTTTAGTACCTTGTCTTTGGCTGAGAACAATTCTCCTAAATTAGCCGAAGAGGACTGTATCAAGTGCCATCCAAGCAATATACGGGAAGTCAACGAGCGGGGAGCATCACATAAAACAGAAGTCAGTTGTACCGATTGTCACGAAGAGCATCCGCCCGAGGGGAAAAATATCATTCCGGCATGTAGCGCATGTCATCCACCTGATACAAATCCCCATTATGCTATAAAAGAATGCAAAAAGTGCCATCATCCCCATTACCCCAAAGAGATGGATCTAAGCAAAATCGATAATGTAAAACCGGCCTGTGTCTCCTGTCATCCAACCCAAGGACAAGAGAACCAGACCTATCCAAGTGAGCACTCCGAATTAGATTGCAAAAAGTGCCATTTGAAGCATGGCGAGTCTACTGCATGCCTGAAATGTCATGATCCTCATTCACCTGAAATGAAGTATAAGGACTGCTTCCTTTGTCATAAACCTCATCGTCCCGCAGCAATCAAGTACGATGGTGTTGTTCTCCCGGCTTTATGCGCCAGTTGTCATAATGAAACCGTGGAGACGGTTGACAAGCGTGGAGGACCGCACAAACCGGTTACATGCACCGATTGTCATCGGGAGCATCCTCCTGCCAAAAACAATGTTATCCCAAAATGTTCTATGTGTCATGCGCCGTCAGATAAACCCCACTATAAGGTGGAAAATTGTGTGTCCTGCCATCATCCTCATTACCCCACGGAGATAGATCTGAGCAAAGCCGATAAAGTTAGGGCGGCATGCGTCTCCTGTCATCCGCCCCAGGATCAAGAGATGAAGGCGTATCCGAGCGAACACGCCGGATTAGACTGTAATGAATGTCATGTGGAGCATGGCGAATCTGCATCATGCATTGAATGTCATGATCCGCATACACAGGAAGCAACCTTTAATGATTGTCTACAGTGCCATAAACCCCATATGCCACTGGAAGTAATCTATGGAGAAGATATTAACTCGTCTTTCTGCTTAAGCTGCCATGAAGTTGTGAAGGAAAAGATGTCAACAGTAAATCATACAAAACATCATGAATTAGGATGTGTGTATTGTCATAAGAAGAAGCATAAAAGTTTGCTTAACTGCGAAACATGCCATGGGGAACCACACAAATATGGTATTCACGCAAAATTTCCTGATTGCCATACATGTCATCAAGGTCCCCATGCATTGATGAAGTAGGAAGAAAAGATTCGCTTATTCAATAAACCATCAAAATAGAAGATGGGGACACAAATGGGAAGAAAGTTTTTCGCCAACATTGTTGGTTGCACCTTGATCATATACTTGAGCATATGCGCCTTTTCGTTGATTGATGTCACCGCGGAAGAGCATGGCCCAGCGTTTTACAAGCAAAAAATCCAACCGCTCACAAACCGTGATTGCGCTCGATGCCATTTTGCAGTTTTTACGGACATTAGAGACAAGGGTGGAGCGCATCAGATGGTCTGTATGGAATGTCACGTAACCTTTCATACGCGTAGACCGGGGAAAAACTGGAAAGACGTTGTTCCCGACTGCGCTGACTGTCATGACCTGGTCCATGGAGCTAATTTTCCTGACTGCCTGCGGTGTCATGAAAATGCTCATGCGCCTATAGATAGTCTAAAATTTGTAAAATTAGTTGTGGATTGCGATATCTGCCATATTAATCAGGCAACCGAAATGAGTCAAAGTCCTGGCGCGCATACTGATACGGCGTGCTTTTCGTGTCACCATGACAGACACGGTTACATACCAACCTGTGCCGAATGCCATCTTGAAACGCATACGCCATTTATCAAAAATGCCGGGTGTAATGCTTGCCACCCGAGTCATTCACCTTTGATGATCAGCTTTAACGAAAGCGCGGCAGATGCTATTTGTATAGATTGTCATGCCGATGCCGGCAACAAATTGTCAAGCAGCGATAGCAGGCATAGTCTTCTTAAATGCGCCAATTGCCATGCCGATAAGCACCGCTATCTTCCAATATGCCAGGAGTGTCATGGAAAGGAACCGCATTCAAAGGAATTGCTTGAGAAGTTCGGCGATTGCAAGAATTGTCACGGAGATCCGCATACTCTGACCCTGCAGGTACCGTAAACTTTTAACCTTTTGGTATGAACCAAGGAAGAGTCAAGGATCGATTCAGCTTAGAGCCTGTTTGAAAACTAGGGGATTGAAGCGAAAAAGTGTGAGAATGAGGTCAAATTTTTCCAAATTTGAGGTTAATAGCTGGCCTATTGGCTAAAAATTTGGGAAGATTTGAACCATTCTCACGCTTTTGCAGCCAATTCATCAGTTTTCAAACAGGCTCTTAGGACTTGCTTGAATAAGAACAATAATAATGTTACATTGTGCCCCAAACGAAACTAAGGGCTCGCTAAATGACAATAGAAAAAAAATTAAAATCCGCATCGTTGTTTCTTGGAATTTGCCTGGGTATTTATGTCGTTTTCATGCTCTATTATCTATTTGAAGATGGCTGCTGGAATTGCAGCCCGCAAGATTATTATGACAGAGGAATAGCGATGATATCAGAGAATGATAATAATCTGAAAAAGGGAGTCAAATATCTTAAGACGGCAGCAAAAAAAGATAATATTGAAGCGATTGTCTTTCTAGGAGAACTATATTTGGACGCTTTCCCGGATACGTACTTTACAGAAAACAAAGAGAAAATCGCAACCCTTAGAAGTATAGTATCTGTAAATACTAAGAAGGGGAAATCATATTTTAATGATTTGGTCGACAACCAACCTTTTTTGGATAGAAAATACAGCAAGATACAATACAATCTTGGCCTGTTATACAAAGCCGGCATATTGAAAAGTAAAGATAAAGATAAAGCATATAAATGGTTCACAATATCGGCTGAAAATGGAAATCCTCTTGCCATTTATCAAATCGGCATCTACTTTAATAACAAAGGAAAATATATAGAAGCGCTGAAATGGTTTGAAAAAGCGTTTAATTGCGGCCAGGAGCCTGGTTCGGCAATAATGATAGGTGATTACTATTTCTATGGCAAGGGCGTGGCAAAGGATTACCGCCGATCGATAGAGTGGTATCAGCAGGCTTTGAGTGTACTGGATGTTTCTCCATGGATCATAAATAGAAAAAAACTGACTGAACGGGCAACCCAGAGATTAAATATTGGAGAAAGAAAAGTTCGTAGCAAAGCGTCAAAAGAAGTCGTTACCGTTAAATATAGTATCAGCGGCAGCGTAAATACTTTTTCAGTTTTCACACAGGATCTGAACGGAAATCTCATTGGCAAGGTAAAGAAACAAAACGGCGATATCCTGGCACAGCTTAACATTATGATCAAGTTGGTCTCCGGTACAAAGTCAGCCAAAGTTACTTCTATGAGTGAAGGTTTGTATTGGGTGCTCAACACATATGCTAAAAACAAATATGGAGCTGATAAGGATTTCAATTTTGTGATGACAAAGTAATTGGTCGGAGGAGAATATATGTCTGAATCAGACAATAACGAATTCAAAGGCATATCTACGCTTTTTGATAAATATGAATTAAAAAAATTTATTGGATATTACATTGGCTTGATTTTTTTGCTGGAAGTTGCAATTTTTGCATCTTGCTTTCTTTGTCAGCTTGAACCAGTCAATCTTCCTTTTCCCTGGAAATACTATTTCCTCGCATCTTTTTTGGTGCCGATTGCAATAACATTCCTATTAGGCCTTTTTGTAACTGCCTTTAATTTATTTATTTTCGGTCATTCTGCTCCCCAATCCGTGGATCCTGCGTCATCTGACAAGAATAAGGAACAAAATAGTTATCTGAATAGAATAAATGCATCATTAACTTTAGTTCGACAGGTCCCTTTTCTATTAGCTTTGCTATTACTGGGCATCGGTTCTATAATCTTTTCTCAATTAGACACTTTGATCATATTTCTGGGAAAGATAGGGGTAAAAGCTGTGGAGTACGGACTTATCATCCTGGGTGTTATTTTTGCCGTTGCAGTAGTTTTTGCATTGATCTGGGTCGTTATGAAATATAAATTAGAAAAGATGAAATACGATTATCAATATAAACAGGAGGCAATGTCGCATTTGGGGTTACTTGTTATCGATAAAAACACCGTGATAAATCATGAAGGAAAAGTTATAGCCCAAAACAAAGAAAAGAAAATTTTACCAGTCAAAACCAAAAGCGATAAAGATACATTATTAATTAGTGACTGAAGGAAAGTCAAATTACCGCCCCCATGCTTGTATTAGGATTACAGGGAAGCCCGCGAAAAGGTGGAAACACAAGTTTTCTGCTTTCGGCCTTCATGAACGAAGCTGAAAAATCAGGAGCGCAGACACACGTCATTGAGGTAGATGAAAAAAACATTCTGCCGTGCAAAGAATATGCTGTTTGTAAAAAGAAAGGATTCTGCCCTATTGATGACGATATGAAGAACGAAATTTACGCTTTGCTTCGCGGCACTGACGTTATTGTAATGGCTACGCCTATATTCTTTTATAGCGCTACCGCTCAGCTCAAAGCTCTAATCGACAGGAGTCAGGCGCTCTGGGCCAGGAAATATAAACTCAAGCTGGATGATCCGGGCCGGAAATCCAGACGCGGATTTCTGCTCGCTCTCGGCGCAACCAGGGGAAGAAACCTGTTTGAGGGCGTCTGCCTTACAGCAAAATACTTTTTCGATGCTGTAGGAGCCAGCTATGAAGGGAGTCTGACTTACAGGTCTATAGAAAATCCCGGAGATATGGAAAAACATCCGGCTGTCATGAAAGAAGTAAAAGAGGCTGCCGCAATTCTTTTAAAGCCGCTTCTTGGGAGAAAAAAGGTTCTGTTTGCCTGCCGGGAAAATGCCTGCCACAGCCAGATTGCCGGTGCATTTGCACAGCACTTTGCAGGGGATAAAATTGAAGTTGTAAGCGGGGGAAGCAATCCTGCG
The DNA here is from genome assembly GCA_030669465.1 of Desulfobacterales bacterium. Next base: position 9,583 of record DAOVDN010000001.1, read on the forward strand.
AGCAAAATCAACCCTGTCATGGTTGAGGCAATGAAGGAAAAAGGAATAGACATGGCATTTCGCAGGCCAAAATCCGTTGATGAGGCTCTGTCAGCAGCACGACCGGACATAATTATAAACATGGGCTGCGGTGATGAATGCGCATTTATATCAGGCGCAAAGAGAGAGGATTGGAACCTGCCGGACCCATCAGGCAAGCCAATAGATTTTATGCGCAATGTGCGTGACGAGATTGAAAAAAGGGTTATAGAACTTATAAGCAAGTTGTAGTTGACCAAGTTGCTGGTTGCTGGTTGCTGGTTGCTGGTTGCTGGTTGCTCGTTGCTCGTTGCTGGTTGCTGGTTGCTGGTTGCTGGTTGCTTTCAGCTTTGAGCTTTGAGCTTTGAGCTTCTTTGTGCTCGTTGCTTTGAGCTTTGAGCTTTGAGCTTTGAGCTTTGAGCTTTGAGCTTCTTTGTGCTCGTTGCTTTGAGCTTTGAGCCTTCACATTTGAGCTTTCAGCTTTCAGCTTATTCGCAAACCGCACAATCTTTTTTCCGAACACTATATTACCGCTTGTATTTACCCATCAGAGCTGTCTTGTCAAGGATATGTCCTTCCATAGCCTTTAAAACTTCCGCCTTTATAGCGCCCGGCGGCAGCCCCAGCATAACATCAAGGGCATATATTTTAAAATAATACCTGTGGGTACCGCCGGGCGGGCATGGGCCGCCATAGCCGATCTTTCGAAAATCATTTTTCCCCTGAGTGCCACCAATTTCCGGATACTGAAGTAGCGCCACGTTTTCAGGCAGACCCGTTGTCTCCGGCGGAATATCATAGTAGACCCAGTGAACCCACGTGCCCCTGGGGGCATCCGGGTCATCACAGATCAGCACAAGGCTCTTTGTGCCGGCCGGAAGAGCACCCAAACTCAGCGGCGGAGAGACATCGACCCCGTCACAGGTGTACTTTCCGGGTATCATTTCACCATCCTTAAATGCCGTGCTCTGTAAATTCATGAATACACCTCCTCCTTTTGCTGCAAATGATTGACTCACCAACGCACCGGCGCAAAACAACATCGCTGCAACCGGCAAGCAAACAAGCTTTTTCATCGCGCCCCTTTTTTTATCATGTTCTTTTCAAAGCTCTCACAATTCAGATGTGTTGTTTTCAGCAAGGTTGTGATATATAGGAATTGAGATAATTGAATGATTGCGAACCCTAAAAGGGTTATCTTAAGAACTGTGTGATGTCAAGGGAGTTGTTTTTTGGATTAACCTGTGAACGCCTACCAGAAAGCAAGGTCAATCCAAAAATAAGGGAGTTTTACAGGGCAGGGACTTTCCGGTAAGGTAATATACATCCGGAGCCGGAAGATAGTCTGTTTCAGGCTCTAAAAGATAAGATGAAACAGGTAATCGCTGTGGGTGATGCCGCATCACCGGGCAATATTGGTTCAGCGCTAAAGAGCGCTACCGAGGCGGCGCTGAAAATCTAATCTCGGTCATAAAAACAGGATAATAATGACACCTCAAGAAAAAAAGTTAATTGCGAACTTAAATGACGGGCTATCTAATGATATTCGAATCAGCCTTACTTTGACACAAGACGACCGGAGTGAAAAGTTTAGTAGATTTTGTGAAAACTTATCAAACCTTGCTCCAAAAATCAGTATCCTGCACAGCAAAGGCAATAATAATGATGTCCCGTCAATTCAGGTGGGCAAAAACCTTCGTTTCCATGCCATTCCTCTCGGTACGGAATTAGAGCCTTTTCTGGAAACACTCAGCGCACTTGATAAAAATTCCATACAGATAGCCAAACAAATCCAGGATCGTCTCAATAAAATCAAGATACCGGCTGAACTAAAATTATTCGTAGCACAACAATGCCCTTTTTGTCCGATAACCATTCACCGGTTATTTCCTCTTTCTTTTGCAAGTGAATATATACAGATCACGATAATAGACTGCGCACTCTTCCCGAAAATAGCGGAATTAAATGGTGTTCGGTCGGTTCCGACTATTTTGCTCGACGAACACTTTCGTTGGACAGGTTCGACTCAGTTGGAAGAAATTGTTGAAGTTATATCAAATCGTGATCCCATCCAGCTCAGTTCATCATCTATAGAAAGAATTATTAAAGAGGGAAATGCTGCACAGGTTGCAAAAATGATGCTCGACAAAGAAAGGATTTTTCCTGCATTTATTGAGCTGCTGTCACATGAAGAATGGCCTGTTCGTTTGGGAGCAATGGTAGTATTTGAATATATCTCCGAGCAAAATACAGAACTGGCCGCCGAGCTTATTAATCCGCTCTGGGAGCTCTTTCATAATGTTGAGGATCCGGTCAAAGGTGATATTATCTATATTTTAGGAGAAACAGGACATTATGAAATAGTCCCGAAACTGAAAATGATTTTATGCGGCCCATACAACAACGAAGTCAAAAATGCTGCAAAAGAAGCTATAGAGAAGATTAAGGATCCATAAAGAAATAAAAGAAAAGGTAAAAAAGTCAACATAGTTCATCACGCCCATGCCCTTGGTGTCGGTGAGAAATTCGTTGCGGCGGCTCAGCTCGCCCACCTCACCTGCCGGCTTGCTTTTCTGTTGCGGTGCTCTATGATTAGTTTCTTTTTCTTCTTCGTTGATCCCCACTTTTTGTCTCTGGAATACCCTGTAGTCAGGGTATTCCGCTGCCGTCCCCCTTTCTTTTTCGCCGTCATCCGCCGTAGCGAGCACCTGGGTTCAAGCCCCGTTACTACGTGCTCGGGCAGAGACTCGCCTATATAGCGTTCAATCCGGGAAAGCTCATCGAAGTCCTTAGACGACGCAAAAGAGATGGCGATACCTGAGGCGCCGGCCCTACCGGTGCGGCCTATGCGGTGGACGTAATCTTCAGCACATTTGGGCAGATCAAAATTAATGATGTGGCTGATACCGGCGACGTCAATACCGCGTGCGGCAACATCCGTTGCAACCAACAGCCTGATCTTTCCCCGCCGCATGTTTCCCATAGTGCGATTTCGAGCACTCTGGTTCATATCGCCGTGCAGTGCTGCTGCGGCATGGCCTTGGGCGTAAAGTTCGCGGGCCAGGTTATCAGCGTCCTTTTTCGTAGCTGAGAAAATAATTGCCTTAGTCATGTCGGGGTCAGCGATGAGGTGCTTCAGCATACGGTGCTTATGCGCAAGGTTATCGGCCACATGCAAACGCTGTTCGATATCTTCATGGGTGGTTTTTGGAGCTGCAATTTCAACACGCTCCGGATTCTTCAGGATACGCTGCGCCAGTTTGATTATGGTGTTGTTCGGTGTCGCCGCAAACAAAAGCGTCTGGCGTCCACGTGGCGCACTGTGCGTAATTTTCTCCACATCCTCGATAAATCCCATATCGAGCATACGGTCGGCCTCATCCAGCACCAATAGTTCCAGGCCTGAGAGATTGATGCGTCCGCGCTCCAGGTGATCAAGTAGGCGCCCCGGTGTTGCGATAACCAGAGCAGGCGACTGCGACAATGCCCTGAGCTGCTTATGGTAAGGCATGCCACCGACGATGGTAGTGCTTTTAACACGCAGGTATTTGCCATAGACGCAAGCTGACTGCGTGATCTGCTCAGCCAACTCACGGGTAGGCGTCAACACGAGCGCCCGCGGACCGCGTTTTTTGCCCGGACAAGGAGCGCTCAGGCGCTGCAGAATCGGCAGTACAAAAGCTGCGGTCTTGCCGGTGCCGGTCTGGGCAGAGGCGATCAGATCCTGCCCGGCCAGGACCTTCGGGATAGACTGGGCCTGGATGGGCGTAGGTGCGGTATAGCCGCATTCGTTAAGAGCTTTAAGAATAGGTGAAGCTAACTTCAAATTTTTAAAAGACATAATAGTTTCCTTGCATTTTCCGGTTCTGAAACGGATAATTTCCGCAGCTTAACAACAACGGTGCCGCATAGCGGAAAAGCGCCATCCTTCAACTTGGCTCAAGTCCACACGGGGTGGTTCCGAGACAGAAACGTAGTTAGGGGTTAGGTGCAAGCCGCAGGGCAAACATATGCCCTGATTGCTATTTACGGCAACAGCACTGGTAAGACTAACATAAACATATCGTCGTCGCTAACCAGTCGTGCCACCGCAATTTGAGAGGATTGCTAAGAGCAAGGAAGGGGTCAGTGATCGATGAAAACTCAAATGGCAGGATATATCCGGAAACTGCGTCCGGAAAAGTTCCACCATGACGTTAAGCAGTCAAACAAGTATAATACACCTTTTATGGAAAATGACAACATATTTTCATAATGCTCGACCTGCGATGTGTTCCAGCCGTTTCAAAAGAAAAGGATCAGGATTTTCTGAAAATTTTTCCCCAATAAAAAAGGGCGCTTCGCGCTAATTTGACGGAACGCCCTTTTTTAATAAATAATCAACTAAACTACAGTTACATTCACAGCGGTAAGACCTTTTGGCCCTTGCTCAATGTCAAATGCAACTCGATCACCCTCATTAAGGGATTTAAAACCAGATGCGTTGATCTTCCCCTAAGAACGAAACCGGTACACCATCTAAAAACATACTTTTAACAAAAAAATCTCTTTTAAAAAAATCAAGCTTTTTAAGCATTTTTCAAGGAATTTATTTTACTATTCTGACATTGACCGCCTGTCGCCCGTGACGTGTTTCCTTTATTTCAAATGTTACTCTGTCGGATTTTTGCAATACAAAAAATCCATGGTCTTTGATGCCACTGCTATGCATAAAAACTTCCTCATTGTTTTCGTTTTCAATAAAACCATAGCCTTTTTTCTCACTATACCATTTCACCGTTCCTTTTTTCATACGCAACCTTTCTTTTTAACGTCTTTAAAAATGTGGTATCATATCATTAATAAGATGAAATGTCATTGATAACAGTTTAGGAAATATTGGAGTGTCCTTGATTAATTCCTTTTTTACAAACCGGCAATAGGATCTTTTTTTGCCCCAACATCCTTTGCATCTCAACGAATCCAAATCAGCAATTTGATTGACCACTAGACTTGTCTTTTATAATAGTGACGGATTCAACCTGCCCGAATGATTCGAAAGCCAGCCGTAATTCATCTTCGGTGACCTCGTACGACAAATTTCCTGCATAGATATTCATTCTGATCTCCCTTTCCGCTCCATTCGCTTGTGTACACCCGGCATGGGCGTGAACTTATGGGGTGAAAGTCCCCTGTACGTGAACCCTGTTAATGTGCTATACGTTAGCATACGTATTAGCCGAAGGCAAAGGCGGAATCGTGAGAGACCGTCTGGAGGGCTGGCTCTTCCCTCAATTTTACTTGACACTAATAGCGTTTGATATTATTTTTAATAATTATTTTATACAAATTTAATGTATTTGGGCATAATGTTAAGTCAAAGGTCTCGATACGCGAAAGTGGCGGAATTGGTAGACGCACTGGACTTAGGATCCAGCTCTGGGGACAGAGTGGGAGTTCAAATCTCCCCTTTCGCACTTATGAATTAACTAAAAGTGCCGATTTAATTTTAGAGCTCCTAAATTATCAGAAAGGAATACCATGCAGATTACTGTTGAAGATCTGAGTAGTGTAAAAAAGATATTACATATTGAAATCCCTGAAGATAAAGTTATTGGCGAACTTGACAAGGCTTACAATGACCTTAAGAAAACAGCAAAAATAAAGGGTTTTCGCCCTGGAAAGGCGCCTCGCTCGGTCCTGGAAAGGTTGTTTAAAAAGAAGGTGCATGCTGATGTGTCTTCCAGCCTGATTCAGAACTCCTTTGTAGATGCAATCAAGGAAAAAGATCTCAAAATTGTGGGAAGCCCTAAGATCGATCCTCCTGAGCTTGACGGGAAAACATCTTATAAATACGATGCTACCGTTGAAATAAAGCCCGAAATCAAAGAAATTGATTTCAAAGGGCTAAGCCTGAAGAAGACTTTATACCAGGTAAGTGACGAAGAGATCGATACGCAGCTTAAAATGCTTCAGAAAAACCTGGCGCAAAAAAAGATTGTCGAAGAAGATCGGCCGGTGCAGGAAGGTGATTTTGCCCTGATAGATTATGAAGGATTTAAAGACGGAAAACCATTCGCCGAAACTCAAAAGACAGAAAACTTTATGCTGAAAATCGGCGATGGTAGTATTTTAAAGGAGTTCGACGAAAAATTGATCGGCATGAAGCCGGGTGATAACAGGGAAATAAAGGTAATTTTCCCTGAAGACTATTTTAATAACAAGCTGGCAACGCTTGAAATAACATTTCAGGTCACACTCAGAGAAATAAGGGAAGAGGTGCTCCCTAAAATCGACGATGAATTTGCAAAAAAGCTTGGCACATATAAAACGTTAGACGAATTGAAAAAAGCAATAACGGACAACTTAACTCAGGGCTATGCCAAGAGAGCGGAGCAGGAACTGAATGAGCAGATATTTACGGCATTGATAGCAAAGACAGACTTTGAGATACCTGATTCAATTGTCAACTACGAACTTGAAAATATAATTGCAGATGCTGAAAGGTCTTTCGTTTATCATAATACATCAATGGAACAACTTGGGCTTACAAGGGAAAAACTTTCAGAAAAATATCGTGATACAGCAGAAAAGCAGGTAAGGCGCCAGCTTATATTAGGCAAGATAATCGAGCAGCAAAATCTGACCCTTTCCGATGAAGACATGGAAGATGGTTTTAAAGAGATGGCTAAGACCTACAATCGGCCTCTTGAAGAAATAAATGATTACTATAAACAAAACAATGATAAGGTCGAGTTTTTTAAACACGCTTTGCTTGAAAAACATGCTATCAAACTTATCATTGAAAAAAGCAATATAGAAGATGTAAAACCGGAACAGAAAGTTTGATTAAACCAATCGAGCTGATTAACAAAGCGTAATAGTTCAGCCACTAAGGCACAAAGGCACAAAAGAAGCATATGATTGATAAATTGAGGAATTAAAAGTAACAACATCTTTCAATTCCTAAATTTCTAAATTATGAATTTTAAAAGAATTATATTATAATCTTGGTGTCTTAGTGTCTTTGTGGCCGAACTATTACAACAAAACCGATTAAACAAAGGAGAACATTTGTGCCACTAATACCTATAGTCGTAGAACAGAGCAGCAGAGGAGAACGTGCCTATGATATATACTCAAGACTCCTCAAGGACAGGATAATATTCCTTGGCACGGCCATGAATGATGAGATCGCAAATCTTTTGATAGCCCAGCTCCTTTTTCTTGAATCAGAAGACCCTGACAAGGACATAAATTTTTACATAAATTCTCCTGGGGGAGTGGTTACATCAGGTCTGGCTGTGTATGATACCATGCAGTATATTAAGCCGGATATTGCTACAGTTTGTATTGGCCATGCCGCCAGCATGGGGGCGCTTTTATTGGCTGCCGGCACAAAAGGCAAACGTTATTCCCTGCCTAACTCAAGAATTTTGATCCACCAGCCCATTGGAGGATTTCAGGGACAGGCCTCTGATGTTGCAATCCAGGCCAAGGAAATCCTTTGCATGAAGGATAATCTGAACAATATATTGGTTCATCATACAGGCAGGGATCTGGCTCAAATACAGAAGGATACGGACCGTGACTTCTTCATGTCAGGCAACGAGGCAAAGGAATACGGAATTATAGATCATGTGATCTCCAGCAGGAGCGAGATTAACCTTTTAGGAAAGACAGAGGGGGCATAACATGGCGAAAAAAAAGAACATAGGCGATAATCTCTTCTGTTCATTTTGCGGAAAAAATCAGAAAGATGTTACAAAGTTGATTGCCGGGCCGGCAGTCTATATATGTGACGAATGCATCCAGTTATGCAGTGAAATAATTGAAGAGGAAAATGAAAAGGATGTTGTCGACACAGAGCAAATCCCTACTCCAAAAGAAATTAAAGAGATGCTCGATGATTACGTGATTGAACAGGATCAGGCAAAAAAAATTTTAGCTGTTGCGGTTTATAACCATTACAAGAGACTTGATTCTTCGGCCGGCACAGGAAATGCGGAAATCCAGAAAAGCAACATTATCCTTATAGGGCCGACCGGCTGTGGAAAGACTTTGCTGGCACAAACTCTTGCCAGATTTCTGAATGTACCCTTTACCATAGCAGATGCTACGAGTCTGACAGAAGCCGGCTATGTTGGCGAAGACGTTGAAAATATAATTCTTTCCCTCCTCCAGAATGCTGATTATGATGTAGAAAAGGCCAAGCGCGGTATTGTTTACATTGATGAAATCGATAAAATTGCGGGAAAGTCGGATAACCCTTCTATTACACGCGATGTTTCAGGAGAAGGAGTACAGCAGGCATTATTAAAGATTATAGAAGGAGCCACTACCAGCGTACCTCCCAAGGGAGGGAGAAAGCACCCTCAGCAGGATTTTATCAGGGTCGATACTTCGAACATACTTTTTATTTGCGGCGGAACTTTCACCGGCCTCGAGGAGATAATCAGGCGGCGTTTCGGGTCCAATGTTATGGGCTTTGGGGCTAAGATCGTCAAACAAAAAGAGAAAAGTACAGGTGAAACCCTGCGAATGGTTCAGCCTGAAGATCTGATTAAATTCGGGTTGATTCCTGAGTTTATAGGCCGTCTGCCTGTCATTGCAACACTTGATGAATTGAGCGAGTCTTCTTTGATCAGAATACTAAAAGAGCCAAAAAATGCCTTGATCAAGCAGTTTAAAAGACTTTTTGAGATCGAGGGAGTAAACTTAAGATTAACGGACAGCGCT
>DAOVDN010000106.1 GCA_030669465.1 Desulfobacterales bacterium
TCGGGGCATTAAGCATCGGCGCCTTTTATGACAACCAGGTTAAAACGGTCATCCATGCGATGGCGAATGAGCATCCGCTCTATATCATGCCTATTGGAAGGCTAGAAAAGTGAATGCCCTTATAGACTTCCATCCCGCTTAACCCTTAGCCCGAACATTTTAATCGTTATCCACCCCACCTTTTACCTCAAAAATATCTTCAAGAGCCGCTTTTGTCTTCCAGGCTCCCAGCTCTTTTGCCAGCCTGCCGATCTTTTCATAGGAACATCGCTTTTCATGTTCTTCAATCAGGTCCCATATCCATTTTATACCAGAAATAAGCTCTCTGCGTGTCAGCCGGTTTTTATCATAAATTTTTTCGATCTCTCTCGTGTCCCAGCATTTAAGCACTCTGCATTCAAGAATACACACACCCATGATCCATTCCGGCCTTTAATTTTTATAATATCTGAAGCAACCGGTATCAAGCCGCCTTTAATATTGTCGTAGGCAAGCTCACCCTTTCTAATAGTGTAAAGATACCTGGATAGAATAATACCTTTTTCAATCAGCGGCTTATCTTCAATATGAAAAGACGGTCCCCCCTTTTTACAGCAGGTGCCGCAACGGATACATTCAGATTTTGGGGAAGAGGACATGTTTTTATCAATCCTTCAACGGCCATGTCTATAGCAAAGCAAATTCTAAGCCAAGCCAACCTATTGCCATAATCCGGCTTATATCAGCTTAACAATTATATTCAACAGAAATTTGGAAACTCATTTTTTATCCCTGCCTTCCGGCAGGCAGGTACATCCAGCCATTCCATATTCTGGAGCAAGGCAACCGTGTTGCCGTTTTTTCCGCCGACACGGTCGGCTCGCTCCATAGTCACTGTAACTAAAGGCCAGTTTCCAAATTTCTGATTATCAGGAATAGCAGAAGCAAAAAATATCTTCTATTAACGAGCAGGAGCCAAAAATGGAGTATATCAAAATACGATTCAGCAACGATTTTGATCGGTTGGGTTCCAGATTTGAAAGAACCATTGAGGATATGTTTCGATCGATGGGGCCGATGTTTTCTCTTTCCGAATATAAATGGAAGCCTCAAATGGATATATATGAAACCCATGAAGAGATAATTATTCTGGCTGAAATTGCAGGGGTCGACAAAGAGAACCTTGGAGTAGAAATCAACAGCAGGGCCGTCAAGATTTATGGGAATCGGACTGAAATACCCCGCGTAGAAGACGCAACATACAGACTTGCGGAAATTCAGTACGGTATATTTGAACGTATCCTCTTTTTCCCGGCACCGATTGATATTGACAGGGTAACTGCAACATATTTAAACGGCTTTCTTCAGATCCGGCTCACCAAACTGCAGCTTGAAAGAACACACAATGTACCGATTACAGATGGATAGCGAGCAGCACCTTATACAGGTTTAGAAGAGCCTGTTTCTGATTGAAATTTCAGCAGCAGATTTTTTGGAGGTATCCATGACCGAACAGCAGCCATACATGGGATTTGGCACTAAAAAAATTCCGAAAATTCTCCCTGTTCTGCCCTTGTTTGATGCAGCGCTTTTCCCCAAAATGGTTGTACCCATTGTTGTTGTACAGAGCGAATCCGTTCAACTGGTCGATGAAGCAATGTCTAAAGATCGTATCATAGGACTTCTTGTATCTAAAGAGCCGACAATAAAGAAAACTTATGAGCCCAAAGATCTATATACCATAGGCACAAGCGCTTTGATCCTTAAAATGGCAAAAACAGAAGACAACAAAGCGCAATTACTGGTACAGGGCTTAGGCAGGTTCAAGGTAAAAGATTTTGTAAAGGAAAAGCCTTACCTCCAGGCTCGCGTGGAACATGTTATCGATAAAGAAGAAAAAAAGGATAAGGAAACCGAGGCGCTTATATCCAATATTACCGGCCTGTTTGCAAGGATTGTCGAGCTTTCTCCTGGTCTGCCGCAGGAAATCGGAGCTATGACAAAATCAATACACGATCCCGGCACATTGGCCGATATGATTGCTTCCATCATCAATTGCACACTTGAAGAGAAGCAAAAAGTTCTGGAAGTTTTTGATATAAAAAAACGACTAAAAGAGGTTACCAGGCTTGTTAACTATCAACTGGAAATTCTCGAACTCGGAAACAAGATACAGACCCAGGTTAAGGGCGGCATGGATAAGCAGCAGAGGGAGTATTATCTGCGCCAGCAAATGAAAGCGATCAAGGAAGAATTAGGTGAGAAAGATGAGACCACTGTTGAGATTGAAGAATACAAGGCAAAAATAAAGAAAAAAAATCTTCCCGAAGAAGCCGTCAAAGAGGCTGAACGTGAAATTAACAGACTTTCCCGCATGCATCCATCTTCTGCCGAATATACTGTGGCGTCAACCTATCTTGACTGGCTGACAATTCTTCCATGGAGTGAGAGCACAAAAGACAGGCTTGACATAAAAAGGGCGAGAAAGATTTTGGACAAGGATCATTTCGGGCTCAAGAAAGTCAAAAAGCGTGTCATAGAATATCTAGCTGTACGTAAGCTAAAGCCGGACTCAAAGGGTCCTATCCTCTGCTTTGTCGGCCCTCCCGGTACCGGCAAGACATCTGTGGGCCGCTCCATAGCCCGGGCTTTAGGACGCAAATTTGTCCGTCTCTCATTGGGCGGTGTAAGGGATGAGGCTGAAATCAGAGGACATCGGCGTACTTATGTCGGAGCGCTTCCAGGCAGAATTATACAGGGAATCAGGCGGGCTGAATCAAACAATCCGGTTTTTATGTTAGACGAGATAGACAAGGTGGGGAGTGATTTTCGTGGTGATCCATCATCAGCTCTACTGGAGGTTCTTGATCCTGAACAGAACTTTTCTTTTTCAGATCACTATCTGGATGTGGCATTTGATCTCTCCAAAGTCATGTTCATTACCACTGCAAATATTCTCGACACCATACCTCCTGCCCTGAGAGACAGAATGGAGGTTCTGGAACTTTTGGGTTATACGCAGGATGAAAAAATTAAAATTGCAAACCGCTTTCTTATACCACGCCAGCGGGAAGCTCATGGTCTTAAGGCTGCTCAGATATCTTTTACAAATGGCACCTTAAAGCGGATAATTTCAGGCTACACCAGGGAAGCGGGCTTAAGAAATCTGGAAAGGGAGATCGCAACCATTTGCCGGGGTGTTGCAACCAGGATAGCGGAAGGAGATGCAGAGTCTGCGACAATCAGAGCAAAAGATATCGCCGGATACCTTGGTCCAGTGCGATTTACTTCCGAGGTAAGTGCAAGGACTTTGACACCAGGTGTAGCCATGGGATTGGCATGGACACAGGCAGGGGGGGAGCTCCTTTTTGTTGAAGCTACAGCCATGAAAGGAAAAAAGGGCTTAACCTTAACCGGTCAACTTGGGGATGTCATGAAGGAATCAGCAACCGCAGCTTTAAGCTTTATTCGGTCAAATACCGGTTTGTTTGGGATTGACGAAGACTTTTTTGAAAAACACGACATACATATACACGTACCTGCCGGAGCCATACCAAAGGACGGTCCTTCCGCCGGTGTTACCATGCTTACAGCCCTGACGTCGCTTCTGACCAATAAAACTATTAAAAAAGATCTTGCCATGACCGGTGAAATAACTTTGAGGGGGGAGGTGATGCCGGTTGGAGGCGTAAAGGAAAAAGTTCTGGCCGCCCATCGAGCCGGCATAAAAACCATTATCATGCCAAAGTGGAACAAGAAAGATCTGGAAGACATACCGAAAAAGGTTCTAGATGAAATCCATTTTCACTTTGTAGACAAAATGATGGATGTTTTGAAAATAGCTCTACCTTAGGGCTCAAAGCTCAAAGCTCAAAGCTCAAAGCTGAACAAAATAGGATTAATTTAAAGACGTACCATGAAGTCTTTTTCATCAGCGCACTTCAAGGCTCAACCATGGCCATTAAACCAGAAAGAAGTTTTTCTGTTGTTTGTCGATTTATAGCTGTCTGCAGTCTATTATTGTTTTTCATCTGTGGCTGTTCAAAAACAGCTCCCCCCCCAAGCCTTCCCGGACATCCCAGGCCTTATAAAGTCATGGGGAAATGGTACCGGCCGGTTCCGCATTCACGGGGTTTTAGCCAGAGCGGATTAGCTTCGTGGTATGGAAAGAAGTTTCATGGAAGGAAAACCGCAAACGGTGAAATTTACAATATGCATGCAATGACCGCTGCTCATAAAACCCTTCCTCTTGGCACATATGTCAGAGTGCGCAATCTTAACAACAACAGGGAGATTAAGGTCAGGATCAATGATCGTGGCCCTTTTGTTCGCGGAAGAATCATCGATCTTTCCTACAGGGCTGCAAAAAAGATCGGAATTGTCGGGCCTGGTACTGCTCCGGTTAAAATAGTCGCTCTTGGCTCTGCCGCAAAACCAGCGGAAAAAAGAGGTGAAAGACGAATCTATGTTCCAATGGACTATTATAAAGGAAATTTTACAATTCAAGTCGGCGCATTTATTGACCGGAAAAACGCCGAGAGGCTAAAACAAAAACTCGATCAAAAATACAGGAATGTACACATAACGACTTTTAACAATGGGCTTGAAACCTTTTACAGAGTTCGTATCGGTAGTTGTTCAACCCTGGAACGGGCGATAGAGTACGAAAACATCCTGGTAAAAAACGGATTTAAAGGCGCCTTTGCAATTGCGGAATAGGGGGCTCGTTGATTGTCGATTGTCGATTGTCGATTGTCGATTTGTGGAATCGCTTCGCACTGTCTTTTTGTTATAAAATTAATAGAATACCTTTCAATCTTCAATCTTCAATCTTCAATTTTGACTGGGTATAGTTCACAAACAGCATGCACAGTTGTTATTGGCTGAAGTTAGAACCAAGCCCATAAATTCATTCAATACGTAGAAACAAAATGGAAATAACCAGCAACCAGCAACCAGCAACGAGAAACCAGCAACGAGAAACGAGAAACCAGCAACCAGCAACCAGCAATGAGAAGGTTGTTTTTCTGGACAGAGACGGTGTTATAAACAAAGATTCTCCGGATTACATAAAGAGCTGGTCTGAATTTGAGTTTCTTCCCAGGAGTATTGAAGCGATAAAACGTCTTACCTTAAACGGATTTACCGCTATTATAATTACAAATCAGTCGGTTATAAACCGCAAAATGGTATCAGGAGAGGGTCTTGAATATATTCATGCTATGATGAAGAAAGCTGTCAAATCC
>DAOVDN010000176.1 GCA_030669465.1 Desulfobacterales bacterium
GAAGATGGAAAGTGCCCCGCAGAGAAAAACCCGGTCTGGGCCAGGGAAGCTGGACAATGCCACGGAGAGAAAAACCCGGCCCGCCCTGGCGCGACATGCTTAAATTAACTGCCAGGCCCGATAATCCCGGTCTGGGCCAGGGTCTGGGCCAGGGTAATCCGTGTCTAAAAAGGAAATTCCCATACTATCAAGTTGATGCAAGAATCATGCAAGATCTTTAGGTTAGGAATATCAGTATAGATTCTAAATAGTTAACTCAACTGCATAGCAGGGTAAAGAGTACCAAACTACCACTATTGTGGAGTAACATGCCACTTCTATGAAAAGTTTTCCATGTTCTTGCAGTATTGTAACTTCTCAATAAATTCGGGTAAATGTTGCGTTTTGTCACCCAAACCCTTTCCGGCAACATGGTTGCCTCGATCCATATAACCTCAATTTGGAGAGAGGCAACCGTGTTGCCGGAACAACGGAGAGCAACGAATACCCCAAGTTTTTGAGAAGTTACGCAGCATTCGTCTAAGTAAGTTCTATATTTAAAAATAACGGTTCACGTTGGGACTACCAGGGTTTGTAAGGTTAAAGTATGTCATGACAGTGCCGATTAGGGAAGTATAAGGAGGATTCTGTTGTGGACATTGTAGTTGGGGGCACATCATCTGTCAAAATGGACCCATCAGAAGAGAAAGCTACTCTTCCTGCCGGCAAAAAGGTGATCCGCAAGGATCGCCGTAAGAATAAACAGGATCGCCGGAGAAGTGTGAGGGAAGGGATTTTTGTTTCTCTTTCTGCAGATAATGATCGACGTGTTCTAAGAGATAGAAGAAAAGCCGGTAGGGCTCGCCCTTAAGACCCAGGTGGTGCTGATTCTATTCCTCCCGCTGCCAAAATTTGGTCATATTCCGGCATTCGATCCAAGACCTTTTTGACGGCGTCCTTAAACATACTATTAGGCATTTTTGCTATGGACTTTTTTCGAATGTGGGGAGGGGCATAAAAAAGCAACCTAATCATGAGATCGGTTGCAGCGCTAGTTTCTCTTTCAATCCACTTTCCTCCTTCAAACCTTTCTTGCATTAGTCCTTCCATCCAGGACCGCATTCGTTCGATTTCTAAGTCATTTTGTTTTTCGATGGTTTCTTGCCTGATTTTCACCCATGCTTGAAGTTGTTGTGGGTCAAAAATGTCAAGGTAGACTTTCAAACTATCTAGTATGCTTTTCTGTGAGGCAATGTCTCTTTCCAAAATCTTTATTCGGCCTTTTTGATACCATCCCAAAATGATTAGCCCTATAAGGAGTATAATAGTACTTGCTATTTCCATTACCATTTTCCTTTCCCGGATTTCTGCAATTTCTCCAATAGGGCAAGGACGAGGGGATTGTCAAGTATGCATTGCGTTTTTTGTGAAAAAAAGTGCTTGCAAAGCCATTTCTTTCGGTATATAGGCATGCCAACTGACACCACACAGGCAAGTACAAAAGCGAGGGAAGCTCTTTGCTGGTACTGGATGAACTACGATACTCTGAGGAGCACATCTGGGTCCGATATGAAGAGAATCACACGGTCACCATGGGCATAACTGACTTTGCCCAGTTCCAACTTGGAGAACTCAATTATGTAGAACTCCCTAACGAGGGTGATGACATTGTCACTCGCGAGCCCCTTGGGAGTGTGGAGTGCAGCACACTCGTTAACGATATCTACGCTCCAGTCTATGGCCGGGTTGTTTCAGTCAACAGGGAGGTTATTGAAAAGCCCACGTTGATCAATTACTCGCCTTACAGCCAAGGCTGGATCATCCGGGCCAAGCTCTTTTCCTTGGATGATCTGGATATGCTCATGTCCGCCGATGATTATGAAAGATACATACTAACCAATTACCCGCCAAAATAACCTCCATACACGCTTGACACTTTGTAACCGGTCTTGTAAAGATACACGGGATACTGAGTCCCGTATTTTTGCAGTGGCAAATCTTAAAGGGTGGCATGAAATGATTGAGTGGAGGTTCTCATGAATATGATTACGATAATTTCTGGTATCATCCTTCTGGTATTCTTTCTGGTTTCGGCCATACGAATCCTCAATGAGTACGAGCGCGGGGTTATCTTCCGGCTGGGTCGGGTGATCGGCTCCAAAGGCCCTGGCTTGATCATTTTGATACCCATTGTTGACAAGATGGTGAAGGTGAGCCTCCGTCTGATTACTATGGATGTTGACCCACAGGATGTCATTACGCGTGACAACGTGTCTGTGAAGGTAAATGCAGTTATCTACTTTAGGGTAATGGAGTCGGTGAAGGCAATTATTGAGGTAGAGAACTTCATGTATGCGACATCACAGCTTGCGCAGACCACGCTTCGGAGCGTGTGCGGACAGGCCGAGTTGGACGAGCTTCTTTCCGAGCGGGAAAAGATCAACACTAGTCTCCAGGAGATCCTGGATACCCATACTGATCCATGGGGGATCAAGGTCTCCACAGTGGCGGTCAAGCATATTGATCTGCCAACGGAGATGCAGAGGGCCATGGCAAAGCAGGCCGAGGCCGAGCGCGAGCGACGTGCCAAGGTGATCAATGCAGAAGGAGAATATCAGGCGGCGACAAGATTGGCCGACGCGGCGACTATTATCCGGGATCACCCCATGGCGTTGCAGTTGCGGTATCTCCAGACCCTCCGCGAGATTTCGGCTGAAAGCAATTCCACAACCGTGTTTCCGATTCCAATAGATCTTTTCAAGCCGTTTCTTTCCCTGGTTGAAAAGCTAAGACCTGAAAAGGATTAAAGATACACAAAAGGAGAAACAGGGCATGGGAAAAAAGGAGAAAAAAGAAAAAAAAGAAAAGCCCCTGGATCGAATGACAGCCAAAGAGCTGAGGGAGACAGCTCTGAAAATACCGGAGATATCCGGGGTGCATGGCATGAACAAGGCGGAACTGCTGACTGCGATCAAGAAGGCACGGGGCATTGTGGATGTCAAGACGGGGAAATCAGACGTTTCAATACGTCA
>DAOVDN010000051.1 GCA_030669465.1 Desulfobacterales bacterium
GCAAAAAAACATTCACAAACTAAAAGTAATGGGAACCTGGCTCATTCTAATGCTGATCTTTATTGCAGAACTTCTTTCTTATACCTGGTGCAGAGTCCAGTGTGTCAGGATCGGATATGAAATATCAAAAGAGGCTGATAATCATCGAAATCTTATAACCTTGCAAAACAACTTAAAGATTGAGCTTGCGCGTCTGAAATCTCCTCAGCGGATCGAAAAAATAGCAAAAGAGCGACTTGGCCTGATAACGCCGACTCCAAAGCAGGTGATTCTGATTCCATGAAACCAACTGAAAAAAAACGCATAAGACTGCGCTGTCTTCTAATCGGCTCTATTTTTAGCATCTTTTTAATGGCAATTGGAGCAAAAGCAGTATACCTGCAGATTTTTTGCGGCCCATGGCTGTCTCAAAAAGCAGCCGACCAATATGAAAAATCTTTTATATCTCATGGAAAGCGTAGCATAATATATGATATAAATCACAGGGAAATGGCTGTCAGTATAAATGTGACATCAATCGCAGCATTTCCCCCGCATATCAAAGATGCGCGGGCAACAGCCAAAGCTCTTGAAAAGGCGCTAAAAATTGACATCAACGCGCTTTGCCGGAAACTTGCATCTAAAAAGTCATTTGTATGGGTTAAACGTCGAGTCACGCCCAGGGAAGCAAAAGAAGTTAAAAATCTTAAACTAAGCGGCATAGATTTTATACCTGAACAGAAGCGTTTTTATCCAAACAAAACTCTTGCCGCACAGGTGCTTGGATTTTCAGGCATCGACAGCCATGGCCTGGAGGGAATTGAATTCTATTACGATGCTTATCTTAAAGGCACTGCCGATAAATTCACGGTCTTAAAAGACGCCCTTGGCCACGGATTTGATTCTAAAAAAAAGACCGTTTCAAATTATGGTGGAAATAATCTCATACTCACTATTGACAGTACAATCCAATACATAACCGAAAGGGCTCTGGAAGAAGCGGTTACAAAATTTTCAGCCAGGTCGGGAACGGCGATTGTAATGGCTCCAAAAACAGGAGCTATATTAGCTCTGGCACACTATCCCTTTTTTAACCCGAATTCCTTTGAAAGCTTCGATAGAAAATTATGGAGAAACAGAGCAATAACCGACCAGTTTGAACCAGGCTCAACCATGAAGATCTTCAGCGCGGCTGCTGCATTGGAATCCGGAGTGTGCACACCGAACTCAATCTTTTTTTGCGAGAACGGCGCATATAAGATTGGGAAGAACGTTGTACACGACACCCACCCTCATGGATGGCTTTCTTTGCAGCAGATTATCAAGTATTCAAGCAACATCGGTGCTGTTAAAGTGGGCGAAATGATGGGATCTGAATTTCTTTACAAAACTTTGCGCAATTTCGGTTTTGGGGAAAAGACCGGAATAGACTGCCCAGGGGAAACAGCCGGAAGTCTAAGCTCTTATAATCGGTGGTCAAAAATAGATGCCGGAGCAATATCCTTTGGCCAGGGCGTTTCCGTGTCGGCTATTCAGCTCATAACAGCGGCTTCTGCAATTGCAAATGACGGGATTCTATTGAAGCCTTATATAGTCCAGGCTATAATTGATCAAAATGGACGTATTATAAAGTGTTCAACTCCTTGCAAGGTTGGAAGGGTTGTTTCATTTGAAACGGCCAGGGCAGTCAGAAAGATGATGAAGTCTGTTGTCAGCAATGGTGGCACAGGGGTCAATGCTGCTCTTGAAAGTTATTCTGTCTGCGGTAAGACAGGAACCGCCCAGAAAATAGATGAAAAAGGAACGTATGAAAAAGGAAAATATATAGCATCTTTTATCGGATTTATACCCGCGGAAGAGCCTGAAGCGGCGATTCTGGTTATGATTGACGAGCCTCAGGGAAAGCATTACGGCAGCATTGTTGCAGCTCCGGCATTCAGGAAGATCACTCATGAAATGCTCAACTATATAAACATACCTGCCGGCCGCATGCGCACCAAAACCGAAGATATATTAACCGTTTCATGGGAAGAAAGAGCAAGAGAGTGAAGCTTTCAAATCTACTTAAAACTGTTAGAACAAAAAGAGCTGTTTCAGGAGCAGATCCTGAAATAGGTTCGATCCACTACAAAGCACAGGATGTTAAGGCGGGAGGGCTGTTTGTTGCCATACCGGGTCATACGGCGGATGGCCATGACTTTATTGATAAGGCATTAGCAAGGGGTGCATCGGCAATTGTTACACAAAAACCGATAAATAAAGATTCAATAACTGTTGAAGTTGAAAACAGCAGAAATGCCCTTGCCGCTATTTCTGCACGGTTTTTCGGGAACCCCTCGGAAAAGCTGTTTATAATCGGAATAACCGGCACAAACGGCAAAACAACAACTGCATTTTTGATCGAAAGCATACTCGCAAAGGCTGGTTTCAGAGTCGGGGTCATAGGAACTATAAATTATCGTTATCTGGGAAAAACTTTTAAAAGCCCCATGACAACACCCGAGTCTCTGGATCTTCAGAAGATGCTCGCCAGGATGCAAGAACACGGCATCACTCATGTGGTAATGGAAGTTTCATCGCATGCAATTGACCTTCAGAGGATCGATTGTTGCCGGCTCGATGTTGGCGTATTTACCAATCTGAGTCAGGATCACCTTGATTATCATAAAGATATGAATTCTTACTGGTCCTGCAAGAAAAGACTCTTTACGGAAAATCTAAGCTCAGGACCCAAGAAGGGCCGAACACTGGCTGTAATAAACTGCGATGATGCAAGAGGGAAAGAACTTGCATTGGAGCTCAAAGCTCAAAGCTCAAAGCCGAAGGTGTTTGAGCTTTCAGACAATATGATCAGGCCCTCTAACATCAAGTATGAATCGACCGGTATTACGGGAAGAATTTCAACCAATGAAGGATCTTTTGATTTCAGATCGCATCTTGTGGGAGAGCATAATCTGAAAAACATTCTCTGCGCTACATGTGTTGGTATTGCTCTCGGTCTTCCCATTCCTATCATAAAAGCGGGCATCGAAGAAGTTTCCTCTGTGCCGGGTCGGCTTGAACGCATTCCGGATGATACGGGCCGGTTTGTATATGTAGATTATGCTCATACTCCTGATGCTCTGGAACATGCGCTCTCTTCTTTAAGATCAGTGGCGCGCGGCAGAATTGTCTGTGTATTCGGTTGTGGCGGCGACAGAGATAAAGACAAACGACCAAAAATGGGTGAAACTGTAGGAAGGCTTTGCGATCTTGCCATTATTACATCGGATAATCCACGGACAGAGGCGCCGATGGAGATCATCAACCAGGTGCTTGAAGGAACTAAAAAAGCATCCAGGCGTGATTATACTTCATCGGATCCGGCAACAGGCTTCAATGAGAAAGGATATGTTATTGAACCTGATCGCAAAAATGCCATATACCTTGGTATTGCTGCATCCCGACCGGGCGATACCGTTCTTATCGCTGGCAAAGGGCATGAAACCTATCAGATAATCGGAAATAAAAGCATCCCCTTTGATGACAGGCAAGAAGCGATAAGGGCGCTTTCAGAGGTAAAAGCTCAAAGCAACCGGAAATCCGAAATACCGAATCCAATGCCGTGGACTGCCGCTGAAATTCTCGAAGCAACAAAGGGAGATCTTTTGTGCGGGGATATAAAACATATCTTTTCAGGCATCTCCATTGATTCGCGAAAGATATCAACCGATGACCTCTTCATTGCAATCAAAGGAAATGTCTATGATGGTCACAGTTTTGCGTCTGATGTAATCGGACAAGGAGTTCACGGTCTTATTATAAGCAAGAACAAAACCGGTGATCTGCCGGGCACAAAATGGCAGAAAAACGGGATCGTCTGTGTAGCAGTAGACAACACGACAAAAGCTTTAGGCGATCTTGCCTCTTTTAACCGAAAACGTTCAAATGTTTCGGTTGTAGCAATAACAGGGTCAAACGGCAAAACCACAACCAGGGGAATGACCAGTGCTGTTGTTGCACGGCGATTTTGCACATTATCGACCAGCGGAAATTTCAACAACGAGATAGGGCTTCCCTTAACACTTCTTAAGCTCGGATACCGCCACGAGTGGGCTGTCCTTGAACTTGGCATGAACAGGCCCGGAGAAATAGGCAGGCTCGCTGAAATCTGCTCGCCTGATATCGGCGTTATTACAAACATAGGTCCCGCCCACCTCGAAGGCCTGGGTTCGATTGAGGGGGTCATGCATGCCAAGAGCGAGCTTCTGGAAAAAATCAAGCCAAACGGGACAGCCGTTCTTAATGCAGATGACCCTAAAGTTTTACAGATAGCCCATAAAACCGGAAGAAACGTACTCCTTTTTGGATTATCAAAAGATGCTATGATAAGTGCCGTGGACATAAAGAAAAAAGGTGTCGGAGTTTCTTTTACCCTGATTCTGCCGGAACAAAGCATTTCCGTCGAGCTGGGAATTCCTGGTAATTTCATGGTCTCAAATGCTCTTGCCGCAGCATCTGTAGGATATCTGCTGGGTCTATCTCCGGCAGAAATTAAAGATGGTCTGAAAAATTTCAAAGCAGCTAAGGGAAGGATGAATATCCTTAAAACAAGCAGAGGAATCCATATAATCGACGATACTTACAACGCCAATCCGGATTCCATGGAAGCTGCTATAAAGACTCTCATGTCATTAAAGGGCGACAAAAGAGGTGTTTTTGTTGCAGGTGATATGTTTGAGCTCGGCAAGCATGCAGAATACATGCACAAAAAATTAGGTATGCTGTCTGCAAGGTCAGGCATTGCAATGCTTTATGTTACAGGCGAGTTTGCAGAAAGAGTTGCGTCAGGCGCTCTGGATGAAGGTATGGGGTCTCGAGATATTTTCACAGGGAGCAAGGAAGAAATTGTTAAAGACTTAAAGGAGAGGCTCAGGCCGGGCGACTGGATTCTGGTTAAGGGTTCCAGAACAACGGGCATGGAAAAGGTTGTAGAGGAATTGAGGGATTAAGGTATCATGTTTTATCACTTACTATATCCGCTTCATACAGTTTTTTCGGTTTTTAATGTATTCAAATACATTACATTCCGGACTATCTATGCCAGCCTGACCGCTCTTTTAATCTGTTTTTTTCTGGGACCGTGGGTTATCAGAAAGCTCAGCGACATGCAGATCGAACAGTACATCAGAGAAGACGGACCGAAAACGCATCTTAAAAAGGCCGGAACACCTACTATGGGCGGAACTCTGATCGTTTTCTCAATTACTCTATCCACGCTCCTTTGGGCCAATCTAACCAATTATTATATATGGATAGCCCTTCTGGTTACAGTTGGCTACGGTATTATCGGCTTTATAGATGACTATCTCATGCAGGTCAAAAGGCGGAGCAAAGGGTTAAGTGTTCGAAACAAGTTTTTTATACAGACGATACTTGCAGTTGTTGCGGGAATTCTTGTGTATCTGTGTCCTGATTCCGATACCTGCGTGACTATCCCCTTTTTTAAAAATATTTCACCGGATCTTGGCCTGGGATATATACTTTTTGCCGCTTTTGTAATTGTTGGAACATCGAATTCGGTCAATCTTACGGACGGCCTTGACGGTCTTGCAATTGGACCTGTGATCATAGCAGCGGTTACATATATGATTTTTGCCTATGTGGCAGGACATGTCAAAATTGCCGATTATCTGCAAATCAATTACGTTGCAGGAAGTGGAGAAATAACCGTATTCTGCGGGGCTCTGGCAGGAGCAGGTCTTGGTTTTCTATGGTTTAATGCTTATCCTGCACAAATTTTCATGGGAGATGTCGGCTCACTCCCGCTGGGCGCAGCGCTTGGCATAGTGGCTGTCATCACTAAACAGGAAATACTGCTGGTGCTCGTTGGCGGCCTCTTTGTAATAGAAACACTGTCAGTCATTTTTCAGGTAGGATTCTTCAAGATGACACATGGTCACAGAATTTTCAAAATGGCGCCACTTCACCACCATTTTGAATTAAAGGGCTGGCCGGAACCAAAGATTATAGTCCGGTTCTGGATAATTGCAATCACGCTCGCTCTTATTTCCGTAAGTACGCTGAAACTCAGGTGAGAGGAATTGGGGAATTGGGGAATTGAGGAATTGAAATCAGTAGAATACCTTCAATCCCTAAATTCCTAAATTCGCAATTACCTGTAAAAAAAGACTTTTTTACAGGTGCATCAATTATGGAACTTGCAAATAAAAATATTCTCATAGTCGGCCTCGGCGTGTCAGGTATTGCGACGGCTCGTTTTTTGAAAAACAAAGGGGCGCTTGTTACCGTAACGGACATTGCAAGAGACGAGGAGCTGGGTTCTTATGCACAAGCGGCACGCGAAATGGGTGTCAGGATGGAACTTGGGAAGCACAGGATTGAAACATTTGAAAGCGCTGATCTTATTGTGCTGAGCCCGGGAGTTTCCCATACCATTCTGCCAATAACAAGAGCTAAAGAAAAAGGGGTTACCATCCTGGGTGAGGTTGAGCTTGCATGCAGATTTATCCAGGAGCCTATAGTTGCGGTAACCGGCACAAACGGCAAGACCACAACAACAGCGCTTTTAGGCAAAATGCTTGAGAATTCCGGTTTTACGGTATTCGTGGGTGGAAATATAGGTAATCCTCTGATCAGCTATGTAGATGAAGGAAAAAAGGCTGAAATTGTTGTGGCCGAAATAAGCAGTTTCCAGCTCGATACCATAGATACATTCAGACCAAAGGTCGGAGTTTTGCTAAACATTAGCGAAGATCATCTTGACCGTTATCCGGATTTTGCAGCTTATGTAGAAGCCAAGGCTCGGCTCTTTGAAAACCAGCAACAAGACGATACAGCAGTCTTGAATGGTTCTGATCCGATTATCCGTTCAATAGCTAAGAATATTTTGAGCCGAAAATTATTTTTCAATTCGGCTGTAAAAACCGAAGAGAGCGCAACAATAGACGGCAAAAGAATAATTTTTCGTGAGGTTTCAGACCTTTCCTGTGCAAACCTCACATATGCAACTTTTGATGCAACGCAGAAGACGAGCCAAAAGACAAGCAAGAATGGGGAATTATTTATTTCCGAGTCCTTTACAGGCAGGCACAACATTGAAAATGCTTCTGCAGCAGCGCTGGCAGCGATAGCTGCCGGAGGGACTATAGAAGGAATACAATCTGCTCTGAATAATTTCCAGGGCCTCCCTCACAGGCTTGAGCATGTGGCCACTATAAATAACGTCGG
>DAOVDN010000185.1 GCA_030669465.1 Desulfobacterales bacterium
AGTGCTTCTATGCCCTCAGATACTGTTTTTATTCCTATGAGTTCTATTCCCTTTATTTCAGTCATCCGTTTTAAGTTGCTTTCCGGCACAAGACATCTTGTAAAACCCATTTTTTTTGCTTCAGCAATCCTGGTTTCAACCCGGCCTATAGCTCTGACTTCGCCTGTCAATCCAACTTCACCAAGAACAATGGTGCTATTTTGAATTGACCTGTCCAAAAAACTTGATGCAACGGCAACAATTATTCCCATATCAACGGCAGGTTCATCCACCTTAACGCCTCCGGCGACATTCATAAAGATATCGTGTCCCATTAAGTTCATGCCTAATTTTTTTTCCATTACAGCTACAAGCAATGAAACCCTGTTATAGTCAATACCAAGGATAGTTCTTCGAGGGGTTCCAAGATTTGTACTGCTGGCAAGAGCTTGAAGCTCGACAAGAATAGGTCTTGTACCTTCCATGCTCGCTGTGACAACGGATCCAGGCACATTTACAGGGCGTTCGGAAAGAAATACAGCAGATGGGTTGACAACTTCATCCAGACCATTTTCATTCATTTCAAACACACCGATTTCGTTAGTCGATCCGAACCTGTTCTTTACAGCCCGCAGAATCCTGAACACATGGTTGCGATCGCCTTCAAAATAGAGAACCGTATCAACCATATGTTCCAAAAGCCTTGGACCGGCTATCGTACCGTCTTTTGTGACATGGCCTACCAGAAGTGTTGGAATGCCTGTTTTTTTGGCCATTAACATAAGCTGAACCGTGGATTCCCTGACCTGGCTCACGCTTCCCGGAGCAGAAGTCAGGTCCGCGCTGAACATGGTCTGGATCGAATCGATTACAAGGACATCAGGCCTGGTTGATTCAATCATCGACAGAATCGAATCTATATCTATCTCTGAAACTACCAATAGATCATGGGAGACAGCAGAGAGTCTTTTGCTCCGCATTCTTATCTGCCTGATCGATTCCTCACCGGAAACATAGAGCACCTTACGGCCCTTGTTTGCAAGACCGTGCAGGGCCTGCAACACAAGGGTGGATTTGCCGATTCCGGGATCTCCGCCTATCAAGACAAGGGTTCCGGGAACAAGGCCTCCCCCCAATACCCTGTCAAACTCTCTGATACCGGTTAAAAGACGATATTCATCTTCAAGTTCAATAGAATCAATGGAGACAGGTTTTGTTTGGGAAGAGGACAAACTCAGCTTTGCTCCTTGAATCGGTTTTGAAGTTTGTGTTTCTTCCACAAAGGTATGCCACTGCCCGCAATCAGGGCATTTTCCCATCCATTTGGGAGTCTGATATCCGCATGACTGGCAGCAAAAGACTGTTTTTGAAGTTTTTTTCACTTTAGTTTACTTTTTTTCGCCACGAAGCCACAAAGCCACAAAGAATACAAAAATAAAATCATTCTTCAACCCCGCTTGCCTCGCCTGAGTGAGTCTCAGGCTCACGATGGCGGGCAGGTCATGTTTTTTTTACCACGAAGGGCACGAAGAACGCGAAGATAAAATCATTATTCAACTCCGACCTTCGTGTCCTTCGTGGTGAAGAACAGGCCATAATTAGAATTGCTGTTTTTGTTATTGTTTGATATTCTGGTTTATAGCATGTCATTTAAACCGGATCAAGAAATGATGCACCTGTAAAAGTTCTTTTTACAGGTGATTGCGAATTTAGGAATTTAGTAATCGTGAATTATTTAAGAGAGTTATAAACCTGATAAAATTAAAGAAACCGCAATTTTGTACTTTTTACGAAGTCATCAAGAAATGGATCATTAAAGAATGATTGATTACCACGTACATACCATGCTTTGCAACCATGCTAAAGGCCCCATGGAAGCATATGTCCAAAGAGCAGTTGATATCGGCTTAAGACAGATATGTTTTCTGGATCATCTAACCATTCAGAAATCTGAAAGGGTGCTTTCAATGAGTCCGGGCGAGGTTCCCTTCTATTTTCAGGCGGTACAGCTTCTAAAGCATCGATACAATGGGATTATAGATGTTAAGGCAGGTCTTGAAGTAGATTTTAATCCGGCATATATTAACTTTTTCCAGGATATTACGGAGACATATTCATTTGATGTTATTGGAAGCTCATTGCATTTTCCGGGTGATCTGAATATAGTCAGCCGCGGTTCTGTCTGGAAACATGGGAAGCTGGATACGGATTATGTATACGGCATTTACCTTGAACAGTTAGAAAAGATGCTTGATTATAACTATTTCGATGTTGTATGCCATCTTGACCTGGTGAAAAAATTCGGCTGGAAATCTTCAAGATCTTTTGATAAAGAACTTAATGAAATATTATCAAAAATAAAAAACAAGAATCTGACTGTTGAACTGAATACAAGCGGATATAACCATCCGGTTAAAGAGGCTTACCCTTCTTTCAATATTATAAAAAAATGCCATGAAGCAGGAATCGGCGTTACTTTGGGTTCGGATGCCCATAACCCTGAAAGTGTTGGGCAGCATTTTGACAGGGCATTATCTCTGCTTGTTTCAGCGGGATATAAATATCTAACTACATATAAAAGACGCAGGCCAGGTAAAATTTCATGTAGCCGTTCACGGCTTGAAACTTGAAATTGGAAAGTAGAAATTTGGGAGAGATGAAACGAGTT
>DAOVDN010000039.1 GCA_030669465.1 Desulfobacterales bacterium
TTAAAAGGTTCCGGGAAAAGGTAATTAAAAAATGGAGATGCCGCAGTTTACCGTAAGCCAGGATGTCGAAGGTGTTTTCCAGTTTAAAGGAGAGCTGACCATACATGGCATTGAGTATCTGAGGAAGTTTCTTGATACTTCTTTTGTTCGTGCAAAGAAAATTTCCATTTGTATGGCAGAGGTAACATTTGCAGATACTGCGTCGCTGCAGCTCCTTATTGCCTTCAGGAGGTTGCTGAAACCGGAGACCGAATGGAGGTTGCTGGAATTGTCTCCTGAACTGGAAAAGATTCTAGAAATAAGCGATCTTAAAGATTCGTTGATTAGTTGATTGGAGGAACATGGAAAAGCTTATCATGGTGGTAGATGATTCTCCTACCTTTCGGTCGTCGGTTTCCTTTTGCCTTCGTAATGCCGGATATAAGGTAACTGAGGCTAAGGACGGAAAAGACGCCCTTGAAAAGTTGTCGAACATGAAGGAAGAGGGGCAAATTCCTTCTCTGATTGTCACCGACGTCAACATGCCTCGAATGGATGGCATTGCTTTCATAGAAAGGGTCAAGAAAGGCGACTTTCGCTTTCTGCCTATTCTTGTTCTTACCACAGAATCGGAAAAATCGATGATAGAAAAGGGGAGAGCCGCTGGGGCCTCCGGCTGGCTGGTGAAGCCTTTCCGTCCCGAGCAATTTTTGTGGGCAATAAAGAAATTGGTGTGGACTATATGAACGAACATGAAGAGACCTTGCAGATATTTTTTGCTGAAACAGAGGATCTGCTCAAAAGATCAGAAGAGAGCCTGCTGCGTCTGGAGGACGCTCCCGGACCCGGATCTGACCTGGAAGAACTTTTTAGGGCAATTCACACTTTAAAGAGTGGTTCCGCCATGGTAGGGTTTAATACTCTTTCCAAATATGTTCACCTTATCGAAAACCTTCTGGACCGGATCAGGAATAATCAACTTCCTGTGACCAGACCGCTTATCTCCTTTCTTCTGGAGGATGTTGATTTTATCCGCACCATGGTGGACAGGTGCGCCGGCGGTGAGGATGTTGATCCTGACACTTTAAATGCTCGCAAGGCCCAGTTGAACCGTTTTCTAGGCATGGAGGGGGTTTCCGGGGAAGAGGAAGCGACCCTGGAAGCACCCGTTGATTCCGCTAAGGCTGAGGATTGGCATTACTATCATATCGATCTTAAATTTCGAGAGGACCTTTTCAATTCCGGCCATGATCCGCTTCTTCTACTGCTGAATCTAACAGAGCTGGGAGAATGTTTGGAAGTAGCGGCGGACACTTCCGAGCTTCCCAGCTATAAAGGGATGGATCTTTATAAACTTTACATTTCCTGGCGGGTCATTCTGAAGACCACTGCATCTATTCGGGAAGTCGAAGATGTCTTCATGTTTGTCAGGGATGAAAATAAGATCGTAATTGAGGAGATAACCGCCCACTACAGAGAGGGAGTCGATCTTCAATTGGGAGAGATGCCTCTCGGCGAAGCCCTTGTCGAAAGAGGGGACATTACCAGAGAAGACTTGAAAAGCGCTCTTGGCAAACAGAAGAAGCTGGGAGAAATTCTGATAGATGGAGGAAAAATTGATAAAGAAGCGGTCCGGAAGGTGGTTTCCCTGCAGCAAGAAAGCCGCTCTGTCTCTAGAAAGACAAGCGTGCGGGTAGATGTGAAAAAGATAGACCATCTGGTCAATCTTGCCGAGGAAATTGGGATCGATCTTTCCAGAGTGCAGAGTCTTCTTATCAGAGAAGGGTCTCTTTCCAGGAATGAAATCGAACAAGAGATAGAAAACCTGTTCAAGGTGAACCGTGAGTTCCAGGAGCGGGTAGCCAGCATCCGGATGTTTTCTCTGAAAGGAACTTTCCGCCGGTTTCAGCGGATCGCCAGGGATGCCGCCTATAATCAAAAAAAGCAGATAAAGGTCATTCTGTCCGGCGTTGATACGGAGCTGGACAAAGAGGTAATCGAATATATCGCAGATCCATTAAAGCATCTGGTTCGGAACTGTGTGGATCACGGTATAGAGCCACCTGAGGAGCGAGTGGCAGCAGGAAAACCAGCAGAAGGAATAATCGAGTTTAAGGCCTACCAGAAGGGTGGGAAGATATTCATACAAATTTGTGACGATGGTCGCGGTCTCGATATAGAAAAAATACGCCATCGTGCTCTGGAAATGGAGCTTGATAAAGCAGGTGAAAAGCTCGACAACGACACTCTTATGGAGATTATCTGCCACCCGGGTTTTTCTACAGCATCCAGCGTGACCGAACTCTCCGGAAGAGGGGTTGGCATGGATGTCGTCAAAACACAGGTTGAGCGGGTTGGAGGGTTAATGCAGATCGAGACGAAAAAGGGAAAGGGAACCGTATTCACTCTGGTTCTTCCTCTGACCTTTGCCCTCACCGAGGCCCTGCACGTACGGGATCAGGACAGATCCTATCTGGTGCCCCTCTGGGGAATAATGGGAGTAGAAAAGTTTGAGGCAGGACGTATGCGAACTTTCGGCGCAGATGAGAAAGTCTACCGGTTCAGGAGAGAGTATCTTCCTCTTATGAATTTATGTCGTGTCTACGGGACAATGAGGCCGGAGAACAGCCGTGTGGGGACGGTTACGGTCTTTCTCGATACCGGAAGACAAAGGTTCGGAATCTTCGTTGACGAAGTGCTTGATCCCTGTCAGGTGGTAATCAAGACTATTGAATCGAACTATCAGAGTGTCAGGGGAGTAGGGGGCGCCACTATCATGGGAGATGGTTCTGCGGCCATAGTCCTCGACCTGCTTGGGCTTGAGGAGATTTTTTTCAAACATTCATTGGCGGGGGGTGAAGTATGAAAACAAAGAAATGGTATGGCATTTTGCTGGTTTTTCTTCTTTCATGGCCTGCAGGAGCACAGGAACGGGAAACAAATGCTTATGTGGGATCTGCATCGTGCCGATCCTGCCACGAAGTACAATATGAAGCTTTCCTGAGTCATGCCAGGAAAAGCCGTTCCTTTAAGAGTGTACAGAAGATGAAAAAGGGCCTTACTGATGATGAAATCAGGGGATGCTATGGTTGCCATACTACTGCTTATGGCGAGCCGGGTGGTTTTATTGATCCGGTGCAGACACCTGAGCTCAAAAATGCAGGATGCGAGGTCTGTCATGGTCCAGGCAAACTCCATATCGATACGGAGGATCCGGCTCGAATCATAGGGAAGGTGACCATAGACATTTGCCAGAAATGTCATATCGAAGACAGAGTAAGCGCTTTTCGTTACAAACCGACAATCTATGCCGGTTCCCATTGAACTGGAGGTAAGATTAATGAGAAATCCGATTCATGAGCTTTTAAAAAAAATGAGGATGCGAACCAAGATATTCGTTGCAACTATCGTGGTTGTGGGTATTTTCATGGGGCTCAGTCTCTATCAAAGTCTTGTAATCCACAAAAAGACTGCCATGAACCAGGCATCTGAGTTTTCAAATCACATGCTGGACAACATTTACAGCGCCATCAGGTTTCCCATGTCAGTGGGGGACGAAAAAACAGTGAATGAGCAGATGAAGGACGTAAAAGAGCACATGGATGGCGTTCAGGTCTACATCGCAGACTTTTACCGGAAGATATCATATGCATCGGAAAAGGAACGTATTGACAGCAGCATAGAAAAGTATCTCCAGGGAAACGAGTCGCGCAAGGCCCTGGCCGAAGCGCTGGCAACCGGCAAAGCTCCGGGAATATCATTTTCCGAAACAGAGGGCGAAGACCCTTTCCTGGTAACTATTAAGCCGATTCTTAATGAATCATCCTGCCACCATTGTCATGGAGCCGGCAGAAAGGTCCTCGGCGCAATGGTCATCAAACAGCCTGTCAAGAATGTCTTTGCTGCTATCAATCACACAAGAAACAGGCTTATTATCTATTTTGTGGCTGCCCTCATAGGAGTGGTGGTCTTCATCAATTTCTTCTTTTCCAGGCTTGTTTCGCGGCGAATTCAACTGCTGAAAGAAAAAACCAGCCGGGTGGCTGCCGGAGATGTTACGGTGGAAGCTGTCGATGATAGTCGAGACTCGATCGGGAGTCTGTCTCGCAACTTCAACCAGATGGTCAAGAGCATACGTGACCGGATGGAATACGCCAACAGCTTAAAACTTGGGATCATCGATCCGTTTTTGATGGTCGATCCGGAGCTGAATGTGACCTTTATCAACGAAAATGCAGCGCGCATGTCCAGCCTGTCACTGGATAAGGCTATAGGAAGGCCATGCCATGAAGTGTTCCATAGCTCTGCTTGCGATAAGGACTGTCCTGTAAAGAAGGCCCTGGATACCGGCGAGATTGCGGAAGGCAAACGTATGACTCTGACGGATCGGAAGGGGAATGAGTTCCCGGCGATGTCCATTTCTTCCATTCTAAAAGATTCTTCAGGAAAGGTCCTGGGGGCGTTTGAGATCATCCGCGATCTGACCGCTGAAGTGGAGGCGGAAAAGAGTCTTCAGGAGGCATATCTTAAGGAAGGCAAAGCCAAACAGGAGTTGGAGAAGAGGGTAGAGGATCTTTCCAAGATGCTCAAGCAGGTGGCAAAGGGCGATTTTACCATGCGCGGAACTTTCTCCGGAACAGAAGATGCTATGGATGTGATGACCAAAAGAATCAATGAGACGTTCGATAGTATAGTGAATTTGATCGCCCAGGTCAAGAATCACATTATTCCGGTAATCAGGGGAGTTGCGCAGATCTCTAAGGGAAATCAGAGTCTCTCCCAGCGGACCCAGCAGCAGGCATCAGCCATGGAGGAGATAAGTGCCACTCTGGAACAACTGGTCTCAAACACTACTGAAAATCTGACAAATACCCGCCATGCGGATTCCCTTTCCAAAGATGCCGTGAAAGTGGCCCAGGAGGGGGTAGAGGAGGTGGAAAAGACATCTCATGCAATGGTTGAGATGTCAAATGCGAGCCAGAAGATCGTCGAGATGGTGGAACTGATCAATGAAATCACATTCCAGACAAATCTGTTATCCATCAATGCGGCTGTTGAGGCTGCTCGTGCAGGAGAACAGGGGCGCGGATTTGCGGTTGTGGCCAGCGAGATACGGAATCTTGCGAAAAGGAGCGGGGCTGCGTCCAAGGACATTCAAATACTGGTCCGGGAGATTATGAGCAAGGTGACTGCAACCGGGCAGTGGGTGGATAAACTGAAAGAATGTTTTACCGAGATCGTGCAAACATCAAGGCAGGTCTCAGATGCATTGGGAGAGGTCAGCCTGGGGAATGAGGAAAGCTCGAAGGGAATCGAACAGATTAGCCATGGGACCCAGGAGTTGAGCGATGTGAACGAAAAGAACGCCTATTTTGTGGAAGAGATTTCGCAGGAGACCCAGAAGCTCGCGGAAAAAGCACAGCAGCTTCATAATATAGCCGGGGTGTTTATCCTTGAGGACAAGGAAGAGCAAAAGGAAGACGATCTGAAAATTGAAAAGGACCCGCTGCCGGCTCGCAAGGATCGCCGGAAGTCTAAAGCTCTTTCCACTCCACTGTGTGAGGATTTGCTAACCAAACCACCTGTGGACGACCTGAGCGAAGATTTGTTGGAAAAAGAGTTTGAAGGAGGATTCGAGGAATTCTGATGGCCGGAACCCAATACGTTGTCTTTTCAATAAACCAGCAGATTTTCGGGATTGAAATATTCAAAATAAAAGAGGTCCTGAGCTACCGGAAGATCACTCCTCTGCCGCAAGTGGAAGAGTTTGTCAGGGGGATCATCAACTTACGCGGCGCCGTCATTCCTGTCTTTGATCTGCGGGAAAAATTCAACCTTCCTGCAAAGGAATATACAAAGTTTCATGTGATCATTGTTGTTGAAATCGCTGGGCGGATTATGGGCGTCATAGTTGACGAAATTTCAGATGTGCTGGAGATCCTCCCGGAAGAGTTTCAAACAACAGGGAACCTTCCATCGAACCTCCGGCGGGAGTACTTGAAGGGGGTCGGGAAAAAGCAAGACAAAATGATAATTCTCCTGGACATCGATCGTCTCTTAAGTCCCGAAGAGCTCGAATTGGTAGATGCAGCATAGGGGCTTCGTTCTAACTTCGGCCAATAACAACTGCCCATGCTGTTTGTGAACTCTACCTATGTCGATTGAAGATTGAAGATTGAAGATTGAAGATTGAAGATTGAAGGTATTCTATTAATTTTATAACAAAAAGACAGAGCGAAGCGATTCCACAAATCGACAATCGACAATCGACAATTTTTTGTTTTGTAAGCATTAATTGACTTTAATATTAGGATAGTGGCCGAAGTTAGAACCATGCCCCAGCATAAAATGCTCTCGGAAATATCCGAAAAAGATTTTGATCTGTTTCGCAGCCTTGTGAAGGGGAAGGTGGGGATCTCCATCCGGCAGGGGAAAAGAAAGATGCTTGGCCTGAAGCTGGCTCGCCGGTTGCAGGATCTGGGGCTTTCATCTTATTTTGATTACTATTGCCATCTCCTTAAACCCGGAGGGGTGAGAGAGTTGCAGCATCTGATCAACATCGTTACCATCGACCAGACCAGCTTTTTCAGGGGAGAGCGGCAGTTTGAGATTTTGCGCGAGCGCATTCTTCCGGAGGTAGTTCGGCGAAAAATAGAAAAAAAGCGCATTCGAATATGGTCTTCCGGGTGTTCCACCGGCCAGGAACCTTACAGCCTGGCCATGCTTGTTTATGAAATGGACAACGTGGATATATCCTGGGACATCAAGATCCTGGCCACTGATGCAAATACTTATTCTCTTAAGATTGCTTACTTCGGGAAATATAGAGGTGACCAGGTTGCCGAGGTTCCGCCAGCTTATCTTGCAAAATACTTTCACAAGGAGAGCAGTGGGGGCGAGGAGGTCTTTCGGATCAAAGAGAGTCTGAAAAAGAGATTGATTTTCAGACGACTCAATCTTCTGGTGTCTATAAACCGGCTTAAAGAGCCCATAGATCTGATTCTTTGTCGTAATGTAATGATATACTTTGATTCTGCGACAAAGAAGAAAATTATCGATCAATTCTACCACCTTCTTGAACCTGAAGGATACTTGTGTCTCGGTCTTTCCGAGTCGCTTTTGGGAATCGATGATCGCTTTGCCTTAATAGAAAGAGCGATCTATCGTAAAAAGGGATAGTAACAATTTAGCCTTTTGAAAAAGAGTCTGACAGGATAACAGGATAGACAAGATTTTATTTAAAGTACACAAACAAAGTTAACTCTCATTGTAGCTATCCAGTAAATCATAAAAAATCATAATCCTGGCTCAGACCTGACTTGAAAGGGTTTGAATTTCTCGTTCCCATGCTCCAGCGTGGGAATGCATACCATATGGGTTCTCACGCTGGAGCATGGGAACCAGGCAAAAAATTGACTGAAAAATCATCGGTTGTGCATGTAGAGTTTACAACCGAATGTGTTATGGTTTTTAGGTTTAATTATTAATTTTGGTGAACGCAAAGTAAGAGATTTTGATAAGGATTTACAGGATGAGTTTTGATGTTTTAATCCTGAATATCCTGTAAATCCTGTCAAAAGAATAATATTTAAAAGCGCTAAAGTGTTACAAGGAATGGGGTTGTGAAGCGATTTTACAGTCAAAAGTATAAAAAAGATGTGATCATGCTCAGCTCAGGAGAATATTTTGCTTCAAAAAATGGAGAAATCCTTCATACAGTTCTCGGGTCGTGCATTGCTGCCTGTATTTACGATATTGAAAAAAAGATCGGAGGAATGAATCACTACCTCTTGCCGGGTATGATTCACCCGGATGAAATCCTTACATCAGAAGTGGGACGATACGGCATGTATGCTATGGAGCTTCTCATCGGAGAACTCATTAAATACGGGGCAAGGAGAGAGAACCTTGTAGCCAAGATATTCGGTGGGGGAAACGTTCTGAAGTTCCGAAAAACTGACGGTGATGTAACAGGATCGAACATCCGTTTTGCAAAAAAATTCCTCGAACTGGAGGGGATACCTGCCCAAAGTGAAGACTTAGGTGGATACAGCGGCAGGAAAATTCTCTTTTTTACAGACACGGCAAAAGTTTTGTTGAAACGGTTCGATGTGGAAAAAGATCAGAAGGTTTTTGATAATGAGAAGACTTATAAGGCCCTGGTCTTCCATAAAAGGCC
>DAOVDN010000045.1 GCA_030669465.1 Desulfobacterales bacterium
CTGTCAAAAGATCTTTTTTAATAGGTGAATGATTATTTTAGAACTGAAATCAGTTAGAAGAGTTATTAAAGCACATGAAGTACAATTGGTTAATTACCTTGTTGCCACGGGAAAGCCTGTTGGTCTTATTCTTAACTTTGGGGAAAGGAAAGTTGAGGTTAAACGTAAAATCAAGGATTTAAAAAATAAGAGATCAACAGGATGAAAAAAATTATCATGTCAATCCTGTTTATCCTGTCAAAAAAATAGTTGAACTATTACCTTTACTTTATTCCCAGACGCTTGCTTCCGGACATTTGTTTGATTCTTCATTGACAAATCTAATTATTTATGACTAAATTAACTTTTTTAATTTGAGGTCTCGCGCACTGATTTTTATTAACAGGAGGATATTATGATTGAGGTAACAGAATCAGCGACAACGCAGATTGCTGAATATTTTAAAGGCAGAGAAGTTTCACCTATCAGAATCTTTTTGAACGAAGGGGGATGAGGCGGTCCTTCCTTTGCAATGGCTCTGGATGAGCCAAAAGATACCGATAATGTTTATGACATCGACAATTTTAAGTACGTTGTAAACAAGGATTTCATGGATAAGGTAAAACCTATAAAAGTGGATTTTAACTATTATGGTTTTAAGATTACCTCAAATATAGATCTCAAATCAAGATGCTCAAGCTGCAGCACCACAGGTTCCTGCTGTTCCTAAGCAGCGTTACGCCCTTCCGAGCATGGAATACAGATGAGCTTGCCGTTTTCAACGGCAACCATCTTTGTCGACATGGTCATCTCACCACACTTTGCGCAGGGTTCGGAACGCGCCAGGGGTGCGTAGGGCGGCATGAGAAATTCTACCTCGTTTGTAGAGAAGACCTCATCAAATGGCCTTGAAAGAAGATCTGTTGCTTTTAACAGCTTATGACGCCATTTTTCCTTTTCGGTTGCAGTGCCTGCAGAAATGGCTTCATCGAGCAGAGCGAATTCTTCTTTGCGCTTACCATTATAGCTGTAATATTTTTTGCGGGAAAAGCGATAAGCCCTTTTGTCTAACCGGTTAAGGATTGTGTATGCGTTTTTTCCGTAATTCTTAATGAGAAGGTTGCCCTTACCTGTTGTGGTGCCCAGAAGTACCTGGAGTGCATCAATTGCACAGGAATCGTTTTCGCAGATGGCTACCACCTCTTCGTCTTTTGACCGCTTGAGCTTAAGAAGACTTATAGCCTCTTTTGCAACCAGATAGCCGTAAACAAGACCGGGACAGAGATGTCCATGGAATGTGATGCATTGAAGCAAATCTTCCGGCATATTGGTTTTTGTATTTTTCGAGTTTTCCACTAAATTTAGGAATTGAGGGATTCGGGAATTTAGGAATTTAGGAATTGAAATCAATAGAATACCTTCAATTTCTCAATTCCTCAATCCCTAAATTCCCTAATTCTTATTTACCATAGTGCTTCTGAATAGCTTCGCATAATCCTGGTATGGTAAAAGATTCCGCAGTGATGTGAACATCAAAACCCAGCTTTCTTGCAGTTTCAGTAGTTATTGGACCTATGCTTGCAATGGTAACGCCGCTCATCAGGGTTCCGAGCTTTTCAGGTGGTAGAATGGCATGGAAGTTTTTTACGGTAGATGAGCTTGTAAATGTTATAAGGTCTATTGTTCCTTCTTCGAGCCGCTTTAACAGAAGATCGGCATTATCGCGAACCTCTTTAGTGCGATATGCGGTTATTTCATCAACTACAGCTCCCATCTTTGTCAATTCAACAGGAAGAACAGGCCTTGCTTCTTTTGCGCGTGGAAGAAGTATCCTTTTTCCCTCTATATTCTCCTTTTCAAATGCTTCAACAATTGACTCTGCCCTGTAGGTTTTTGGGATGATATCGCTTTTTAGCCCAAAATCAAAAAGCCTTTTTGCGGTTGCAGGGCCGATGGCTGCTGTGCGCAAATTACTTAAGGCGCGCACATCCATATTTTTTGCAAAAAGTCGCTCAAAAAAGAAATTCACACCATTTACACTGGTAAATACCAGCCAATCGTAAGAGGAAATACTTTCGATTGCCGTATCAAGAGACTTCCAATTATCCGGAGGAATGACTTTTATGGTAGGACATTCCAAACACTCCGCTCCAAGATCAGAAAGAAGCCTAACCAGTTCGCTTGCCTGTTCCCGGGCCCTGGTTACAACGATTCTTTTTCCCATCAGGGGCCTGTTTTCAAACCATTTCATTCTTTCTCTTAAGCTTACAACCTTGCCTACAACGATAATGGCGGGAGCTTTGAGACCGGCTGATTTCACCTGTTCAATAATTGTATCAAGCGTTCCCGTAACAGTGACCTGTCTTGGCGTTGTCCCCCAGCGAACCAGAGCAACAGGTGTGTCGGGGCGCATTCCATGATTAACGAGCTGACCGGTAATATGCGGAAGGTTATTAACTCCCATCAAAAATACGATGGTGCCCATACCCTTTGCAAGCGATGCCCAGTTGATATCTGATTCTTTCTTGGTTGGATCTTCATGGCCTGTGACAAAGGCAAGAGTGGATGTGAATCGTCTGTGGGTTAGCGGGATTCCCGCATAGGCAGGGGCTGCTATGGCGGAAGTGACGCCAGGTACAATTTCAAAAGGTATTTTTTCTTTGATCAGCGCTTCTGCCTCTTCTCCGCCACGGCCGAATATAAATGGGTCGCCTCCTTTAAGCCGTGTAACCGTCAACCCGGATTTTGCCTTTTCCGCTATAAGAAGGCTGATTCTATCCTGGGGCAGAGTGTGATTTCCCCCTTTTTTACCAACATATATAATTTCAGCGCTCTTTTGTGCATATTTTAAAAGAGCCGGCGATGCAAGATAATCATATATTAAAACATCTGCGCGCTTGATACATTCCAGGCCTTTTACTGTAATCAATCCCGGATCACCGGGTCCTGCACCGACCAGATAAACTTTACCTTTTATACTTTTCATATCCATCAACCTTTCAGGTCTTTCAATATTTTTTTCGCACCCATTGAAACAAGGCGATCAGCAAGCTTTATTCCTATACTCTCAGATAATTCAACAGGGCCTGAAAGAATTTCTTTTAAAACGGTTGTTCCGTCAACATTTGCGACAAGTCCGCACAGAGTAAAAATTTTTTTCTTTATTTTTCCATGGGCTGCGATCGGGACCTGGCAACCTCCTTCAAGACGATTTAAAAAAGCGCGCTCAGCCATAACTACCGTTCTTGTTTGATAATGATCTAAAACATCAACTACATGCCCGACTTCGGGATCATTTTTCCTGATTTCAATACACAAAGCGCCCTGACCGACTGCGGGCAGCATTATATTTTCATCCAGATATTCGGTTATTCTATTTTCAAAATTAAGACGCTTTACCCCTGCGGCTGCCAGGATTATGGCGTCTATATTTTCAGTTTCAAGCTTTTTAATGCGGGTGTCAAGGTTTCCTCTTAAAGGCAATATAACAAAATCCGGTCTTGCATGTCGAAGCTGGGCAGCACGGCGAAGACTGCTGGTGCCTATCCGGGAGCCCGGCCTGAGCTCAGAGAGCAGAAGCCCTTTTTTAGAGACAAGAATATCGTTCGGGGTTTCACGTTCCGGGATTGCGCCGATACACAAGCCTTCCGGTATTTCAGCGGGCATATCCTTCATGCTGTGTACAGCAAGATCTATACTGCCGTTTAAAAGGGAGTCCTCTATCTCTTTTACAAAAAGCCCCTTGCCGCCAACCATGGCAAGAGGCACATCAAGGATCTTATCTCCTTTTGTTTTTATGATTACAATCTCAATTTCAAGGGAAGGGTGCTTTGCTTTCAGAGCTGATTTGACCCAGTTTGCCTGCCAGAGAGCGAGTTTGCTTCCCCTTGTTCCTATTTTAATCTTTCTGTCCATCAGTGACCACAGCTCGAACAACTGGTAGCCGAGCACCCGCTACATGATGATGCGGAAGCAGATGATTTGATCGTTTCGCCGCTGCTCCCTTTTGTAATAAAGCCACAGGCCGATATCAGTCTGCCTACTTTCCTGCTGTTGCACGAAGGACATTCCGGATCTGTTTTTCCAAAAACCAGGTACTCAAAATTATGACCACATTTATTACAGCGATATTCATAGATGGGCATTTTAAATTCTTCCTTTTAGTTTAAAAATTAAAAATATAACTACTAACACCCGCAGAATCAACTTGCAATCGTTAGTTTGCGTTTGGGTGCAATTAAAGTCTCCAATATTTTATATTTATCTTTTCTGCCTCGGCTATGTCAAAAGTGCTCTTTAAATCCATAACAAGCGGGATTCCATTTGAGCATAATCCGGCAATGCTTGAAAGACCAAGCTCTTTGTAATATCTGTGTATAACCGCTATAATAACAGCGTCAACTCCGGTAAGCCTGTCCAGGGTCAGCAGCTCAAGTCCGTAATACATCTGAGCTTCTTTAGCATCTGCGAGCGGATCATGCACAAGAACTTCTATGCCGTAATCTTTAAGTTCGCTTATGATGTCCACTGCTTTTGTATTTCTAAGATCCGGGACATCTTCTTTGAAGGTAATTCCCAGAACGGCGACTTTTGAGCCATGAACCTGTTTATTTGCTCTGATGAGCATTTTGATAGCCCGCTCCGCAATATATTTACCCATACCGTCGTTAATCCTGCGACCCGCCAATATCATTTCAGGATGATACCCCAATGATTCAGCCTTGAAAGTCAAATAATACGGATCAACCCCGATGCAATGGCCACCTACCAGGCCCGGCCTAAAGGGGAGAAAGTTCCATTTGGTCCCGGCAGCTTCAAGCACTTCTTTGGTATCTATTCCGATTTTGTGAAAAATCATGGAAAGTTCATTCATGAGCGCTATATTTAAATCCCTCTGGGTATTTTCGATAACCTTGGCGGCCTCCGCTACTTTGATCGAAGAAGCCCGGTGAATTCCCGCCTTTACCACTCTGCCGTAGACCTTAGATAAAAGCCGGACAGTATCCTGATCCGATCCTGAAACGATTTTTACTATATTTTCAAGTCGATGCATCTTATCTCCCGGATTTATCCGTTCAGGGGAATAGCCCACGGTAAAGTCCGCGCCGGATTTTAGGCCTGATTCACATTCTAGAATGGGAACACAGACCTCTTCCGTAGCTCCTGGATAAACCGTTGATTCAAATACTATGCATGAACCTTTTGTCATCTGACTTCCGACTATTGTCGAAGCTTTGCGCAACGGCTTCAAATCAGGGATGCGATATTCGTCAATGGGCGTGGGCACAGCAACAATAATCAGTCTGCATAATGAGATATCTTTTGGGTTGTCTGTGAAAAATATCCTTGTCTTGCCAAGATCTTCCTCAGAAACTTCCAACGTCCGGTCACAGCCTGATTCAAGCTCTTTAATTCTATCAGATTTAAGATCGTAGCCAATAACTTCAAAGTGTTTTGAGAGCTGCACAGCCAAAGGAAGACCAACATATCCCAGGCCCACAACAGCAATTTTATCCTTACCCGAGCAAAGAGATTCAAATGTTATCATGTTCTATTCCTCAATCTTCGCAAATCGTGAATATTTGAAAAAAATAATTAATTTTTACATGATGATATATTTGCTGCAAAAAGACAACTGAAAAAATGGCTCAGACATGCTCGCCAAAAATGCTTTTTTACCATAGTTCAAATACATCTGCCATGCTGCACGAAGAAAAGTAAGTTTACATATTCTTTCATCTATGGTAATTTGATAAAAAAATATTAATTTCAAACAAGGGAGGCGACCATGTCATTTAAAGAGAATCTTTTGAAAAAGATAAAGATCGACAAAATATCAAAGAATGTGGTTGATTCTATAGGGCCACCTGATAGCGGCCGCAAGGTTGACAAGGAAACAATGCGCCGCCTTCTTGAAATGAGCTCTTATAAAGTCAGAATGGAGCGGGATCTTGAGCTTTATATTTCGGAGGTTGATGAAGAAGGCAGAGGAAAAATCCTGGTTCTTGACAACGATCTGGCTATTTACAATACCACGGTAGAAGACGTTGCAATGCGCAAAAGTGCCACTGTCAAGGAAATGCTTAACATACGCAATATTATGAAGATATTAAGTGATGCCGATGTTGTTGTCAGCAAAAAGGAGGAATCTGTCAGAACTATGCAGAAAGGATGTATAGAAATGCTGGATCTTTCTTTTGATAAGTCCGATCTTGATGAAATTGAAAAGGATGGCTCAGTTTCCCTGGAAAGAGGGTATGGTGACGGTGTAAT
The DNA here is from genome assembly GCA_030669465.1 of Desulfobacterales bacterium. Next base: position 6,253 of record DAOVDN010000045.1, read on the forward strand.
TGAATGCCTTTCGCTGTTTGCCGAACTGCTCGGGTACAGATCTGCGCCAAAAGCCTTTAAAATCAGCAATCATAAAATCATTGGCCCTTTAACCAAAAAGAAGAGCGGGGAACTTGTTTTCGGCCCGATCGTCATTTACAGCATAATTCACAATTTCATAAAACTTATTGACGAGCAGATTGGAAGTTTTGACAAGGAAAAAATAGAACTAATGTACCAGATTGCAATAGGAAATGAAAAAGCTTCGATGGAAGGGCCTTATGTCTTTCAGTACCTCAAAGAAGAGGTTATAAGGCAAAAAATTTTGACAACAGGAGAATAAACCGTTTTGTTAACATTTTTGTTCTAAATTATTGGTCGGGGCGAGAGGATTTGAACCTCCGACCCCTTGAACCCCATTCAAGTGCGCTACCAGGCTGCGCCACGCCCCGACATAATTTTATTCTTAACAAGTTGTGCCTGTTATGTCAAGTCAGGATAATGGTGTTTAGGAAATATATAAATGATGGTTTCGTAAGCGGATATGCATAATATGCCCCTCATGCCTGCAAGGCTTATGCCGGGAGATACAATCGGAATAGTTGCTCCCGCAAGCTCATTTGACATGGAGAAGTTTTATAGCGGCATAACTGTTTTGGAATCGATGGGGTTTCGTACATCTGTTCCTGATGATCTTTTTATAAAAAATGGGTACCTTGCCGGACCAGATGCTCATCGGGCTAACCTGGTGAACAGGTTTTTTGCCGACAGGAGAATAAAGGCCATTGTTTGCGCAAGGGGCGGATACGGTTCGATCAGGATACTTTCATTATTAGATTTTGGATCCATTCGGAAAAATCCGAAAATCTTTGTTGGATTCAGTGATATATCAGCGCTTTTATCTGTGTTATATGCAAAGTGTGGTCTTGTTGCCTTTCATGGACCGATGGTAACAACTCTGGGGGATGCCGATCAAAAAACAAGGGAGGCTATATTCTCGGTTCTTTCATCAGACATGAAGCTTGAAATAAGACTTGAAAATGGTGTTACAATCAAGCATGGTTTGGCTTCAGGGCCGGTTTCAGGCGGGAATCTTACCACTTTGTGCCATCTTGTCGGAACTCCGTTTGAGCCTGACTTTAAAGGACATATACTCTTTCTTGAAGACAGGGGGGAGGAAGTTTACAGAATCGACAGGATGCTGACACAGATGAAGATTGCCGGATGTTTCGACGGGCTCGCAGGTCTTATCCTTGGTTCCTTTGAAGACTGCGGCACTATAAATGAGATTGTCAGGATTGTGGATGACATTTTCAAGGCAGACCCTATTCCAATACTCGCTGGTTTTGAAGCAGGCCATGGAAGGAGCAATATTACAATTCCAATGGGACTTGAGGCAACCCTTGACGCTGACAGGCATTTGTTGTCATTTCATGAACCGGCAACCCGTAACGAGCAAATTGAAGATTGAAGATTGAAGATTGAAGATTGAAGATTGCCTGATGACTAATATCCAGCAATGAGAAGCTGAAAGCTGAAAGCTGAAAGCTCAAAGCTGAAAGCTGAAAGCTGAAAGCTGAAAGCT
>DAOVDN010000074.1 GCA_030669465.1 Desulfobacterales bacterium
GTCGCCAAAATTTGTTCAAATGCTTTATGTACGAGGGACCTCATGTCGCCTTTATGATATTCGTTTGGCCCAAAAACATTAAAAAATTTGAGCCCTGCCAATTTCTTAAGCAACCCGTTTCGCAAAGCCCACAAATCAAAGAGCTGCTTCGAGTATCCATACATATTCAACGGCCGAATCCTGTATAACCCGGCTTCATCATCGCTGAATCCTTTGTTTCCGTCGCCATAGGTTGCCGCACTCGAGGCATAGATGAAACGCGCGTCAACCCCCAAGGCAAAAAGAGCAAGTTGCTTTGTATACTCAAAATTGTTTCTTACAAGATATGTCGCATCTTGTTGGGTCGTGGAAGAGCAGGCGCCCATATGAATAATGGCCTCTATCCCGGATTGCCCAAAACCAAATGCTGATGAAAGTTTATCATTAACAACCAAAGCCAGGACATCATCCTTCTCAATGTAGTCCCTAAATTTGAGCGGGATCAGATTTTTCCATTTTTCTTCTGTGCCAAGGTGGTCTACAACAATGATGTCGTCTCTGCCAAGTTGGTTCAGCCTCCATACAATCGCACTACCGATAAAACCAGCGCCACCTGTAACGATGATCATTTTTTGTTTCCTTTCTGTTCAGTGTTTAAGACTCGTTAACAGAAATCTGAAAACCAGTCAAAGTTAAATCGAACAGCAATTCTAATTATAGCTTGTTATTCACCACGAAGCACACGAAGAACGCGAAGTAAAATCCTGTTATCTTCTTATTTCTTCGTGATCTTCGTGCACTTCGTGGTATTTTTGTTCTTATTGATTTACTAAAGATCGCTTCTAAATTAGAATTGCTGCAAATCAAATGAATGCCTTGACAGAAATTATAATTATATTCTATTGAAGCATATTATGATAGCAGAAATTCTTGCCACAGGTGATGAAATCTGTTCAGGCGCGGTCCTTGACAGCAATTCGGCTTATATCGCACAAAAGCTGGAAGAAGCAGGGATCAAGGTGGCCAGGCAGAGTTGCGTTGGCGATGATATTGACACCCTTGCCAGTATCCTTAAAGAAATCGGCAGCCGTGCAGATCTTGCAGTGGTAACAGGCGGCCTTGGCCCAACAGCAGATGATCTTACGGCAGAGGCAGCCGCGAAGGCAACGGGGGTTGAGCTTCGAGCAATGCTGCCAAAAGGTGCTGAGTCTCTTTATAACCCCCTTGGAACAGCTCCAGGTTTTTTTATGAAAATAGGCAGATGCTCTGTTTTCTTTATGCCTGGCGTTCCTTCTGAAATGCGGAGGATGCTTTCGGACATGGTTCTCCCACGAATAGAAAAGCTTCAAGGTGGCGTCAAAAAATTCCGTCCGGTAAAGGAGATATCTCTGTTTGGCTTGACTGAGTCAGCAATAAGCGAACGTCTTACAGGTTTGACAGCGGAGTTTCCGGGGATAAAGATAGGCATTTGTGTCGGGTTTCCGGAAGTTCATGTAAAGCTCTATACAAGCGGAAAAGATGAAAAAGATCTTAACGAGCTTTTGAAAAAGGCTTGCAAGTGGGTTTTAAAGAAGTTTGGAGAAAAGGCATTCTCTATTGACGGCGGTTCCATGGAGGCTGTGGTCGGCGATCTCCTCAGACGGGAAAAGTCTACTATAGCTGTGGCTGAAAGCTGTACCGGCGGGCTTATATCCCACTGGCTGACCAATGTGCCGGGCAGCTCAGATTATTTTCTCTTTTCAGGCGTTACATATTCAAACAAAGCCAAGATAAAAGTGCTTGACGTATTGCCCGCTACATTAAAGCAATATGGAGCGGTGCACGAAGAGACCGCAAAAGAGATGGCAGAAGGCGCACGCCGTATTGCAGGAGCAACTTACGGTCTTTCAACAACCGGAATTGCGGGACCGGGCGGAGGAACCGTTGATAAGCCTGTCGGAACTGTCTGCATCGGTCTTGCCACACCTTCTGGTGCAGAAGGGTATCGGTTCAGTTTTCCATTTGATGACAGATCCATGAATAAAAGAATTTTCGCCATGACAGCCCTTGATCTGCTGCGACGGGAACTGCTGAAAACATAGAGACCTTTGAAAGAGGTCAGCGGATAATGCACTTCTTGACCCATGGCTGGGCTATAGATTTTAAATGCATGAGTTCATCATCGTTATAACTGCGGTTATTTTTCCGGAAAAACTCAGGATGCAAAACCCCGGTATTGCGGAATTGCTGCAATGCATAAAGCATCGAACCTTTAATTAGATTTAAGATGTTTTCGATAACGTTTGCATTGACAAGCGGCTTTATACATGTAGTCTTGAATTCATAAGGTATGGTCGATTCCATGATGATATGGATGCTTGAAATTATATCATCCGGATTACAGTCTTTTTGTATTAGAGGAGAGTAGGAAAAAGGGTCTGTCTTTATATCCATTGCAATATAGTCTACCAGACCCCTGTCTATGAGTTTCCGTATCACTTGCGGCCGGCTTCCGTTTGTATCAAGTTTTACAGGATACCCCATCTGTTTGATTTTTTTGCAAAGAGATATAAGATCCTTTTGAAGAGTTGGTTCCCCGCCTGAAATAACCACGCCATCTAAAAACCCCTTGTGCCTTTCAAGAAAATCATTGATCCTGTTTTCACTCAAAAAAGCAGAGAGGCTACCATTTGCAAGCTCCGGATTATGACAGTAAGGACAGTCAAAGTTGCACCCTGAAAGAAAGAGAACACAGCTTACTTTGCCTGGATAATCAATAAGGGAATTTTTTTGCAAGCCACCTATAAGCATATAGTCCTCAATTCCTCAATTCAAACCCTAAATGTCTTTCTCATATCAAACTCTGCCTGCTTGCCATTATTCCACTGCTTTATAGGTCTTAAATATCCGACAACCCTTGAGTAGACCTCAGTTTCCTGCTTGCAGGTAGGACATTTTTCCTGTTTACCATTCAAGTAACCGTGGGATGGACAGATACTGAAAGTTGGTGTAAGTGTGAAATAGGGGAGCCGGAAACCGGTTGCTATCTTTTTGATCAGGCTCTTTATGGCCTCAATGTCACTTACCATCTCACCAAGAAAAATATGCAGCACTGTTCCACCTGTATATTTTGTCTGGAGATTGTCCTGGAGCATCAGGGTTTCGAAAATATCATCTGTATAATTTACAGGAAGCTGTGTGGAGTTGGTATAGTATGGCGCTGCCCCTTTTCGATAATCATCTTCGTTGGCGCAAACAATTTCCGGAAACTGTTTTTTATCAAGCACGGAAAGGCGGTATGACGCGCCTTCCGCCGGCGTTGCTTCCAGGTTGAACATGTCGCCTGTTTCTTCCTGTATTTCTGAAATCATGTCACGGATGAAATCCATGACTTTTATCGAAAATTTTTGCCCGGTTACGCTGCCGATATCTTCTCCCAGAAAATTTAAGCATCCTTCGTTCATGCCGATAATACCGATGGTGGAAAAATGATTTTTCCAGTAAAGGCCTGCGTTCTTTTTGATCTCTCTTAGATAAAATTTTGAATACGGATAGAGATTTTTATCGCTAAACCTTTCAAGAATCTTTCTCTTTATGGAAAGACTCTCAATCGCGAGAAGCACTTTTTCTTTTAAGAGCGCAAAAAGCTCGTTTTCGTCTTTGGCAAGGTATCCTATCCGTGGCAGGTTTATGGTTACCACTCCAATCGATCCGGTAAGTGGATTTGCTCCAAAAAGGCCTCCGCCCCTTTTTAAAAGCTCTCTATTGTCGAGACGTAGACGACAGCACATGGATCTGGCATCTTCGGGCGACATGTCTGAATTTATAAAGTTGGAAAAATAGGGAATTCCATATTTGCCGGTCATCTTCCAGATCATTTCAAGATTCGGATTTTCCCAGTCAAAATCCTCTGTAATGTTATATGTCGGTATGGGAAACGTAAATACTCTGCCCCTTGCGTCTCCTTCCATCATGACCTCGGCAAATGCCCTGTTGATCATATCCATTTCCGGCTGGAAGTCTGAATACGTTGTGTCCTGTTCAGTTCCGCCTATGATCACCGGCTGGTCTTTAAGAATAGAAGGCACATAAAGATCCAGGGTAATGTTTGTAAATGGCGTCTGAAAACCTACGCGCGTCGGAATATTTATGTTAAAAACAAATTCCTGCAGAGCCTGTTTTACTTCAATGTAATCCAGGTTGTCATAACGCACAAATGGAGCAAGAAGAGTATCAAAATTGGAAATGGCCTGGGCGCCTGCGGCCTCACCCTGCAATGTATAGAAAAAATTGACGATTTGCCCCAGAGCTGATCTGAGATGTTTTGGCGGCGCGCTCTCCACTTTGCCTTCAACGCCCTTGAAACCCTGTTTGAAAAGATCTTGCAGATCCCATCCAACACAATAGACCGAAAGGAGGCTGAGATCATGTATGTGAAAATCGCCATTCTTATGGGCAAACCTGATCTCAGGGGGATAGATACTGTTCAGCCAGTATTCTGAAGTAACATCAGATGATATGTAATTGTTAAGCCCCTGCAGGGAATAGCACATGTTGCTGTTTTCCTTGATTTTCCAGTCCAGTTTTTGAATGTAGTGTTCAACAAGATCAACATTTGCCATGGTTGCAATTTTTCGGATCTGCGCATGCTGTTCCCTGTATAAGATATATGCCTTGGCGGTCATATAAAATGGAGAATCAAGCAACACCCTTTCTACAATATCCTGAATTTCTTCCACTTCAGGAATGGGGCCAAGCCGCAATTCGTGAGCTAAGGTAAGAACGCGAAGTGTCATCTTTCTCGCTTCTCTTTCCACGAATTCTCCGGTTGCCTTGCCTGCCTTGGCAATTGCCGCCGTAATTTTCGATGAATCGAACTCCACAACTCTTCCATCACGTTTCTTTATATTTTCAAACACTTTTTGTTTTCCTTTCTGATTAAGTTCTTTTCAAAATTGATGCGATTTTCTCTAACAATATAGTATATGTTTGTCAACACAATATAGTGTATGTTTATCAGTCAATAAATCAATATATAGTGCTTGGACCAGAAAATGCTAAAGCGGATTGCAAAGAATAACAATGAGGTAGGGATATTTTTCTGCAAGATTTTTTTAATTATCTCATTCCGGGCATCTTTCAGCAAGCCCAAAAAGTAGTTTACAGTTTTAACGCTTCTCGTTTCTCATTCCCATGCTCCAGCGTGGGAATGCATACCATATGGGTTCCCACGCTGGAGCATGGGAACCAGGCAAGAACCAACCTCTAAAAAGTGTAAACCGGGAAATGAAGGATGCCTTATTCCGGATACCGGACGTCAGCTTTCAGCTTTCAGCTTCCAGCTTTCATCTTTGAGCTTTCATCTTTCACCTTTCATCTTTGAGCTTTCACCTTTCACCTTTGAGCTTTGAGCCTTCATCCTCCGGCTTTTGACTTGTCTCATATTATGCTTTTTCATTGGAGGTGTTACCCAGATATAATCTGCAAAGGAGAGTTCTGCCCTGCTTCCCGCAGGTGCCAGGAAGATGGTTCTAAATGAGGCCTCTGCGCGATTAAAGGCTCTGTCCGGCACACCGAATTTGCGCTTTATATGACCATTTCCGACCAGAACAACCATCATATCCTCTTTTAGATTAGATGTTATGTATTCGGCCATGGCGTCTTCCCACACGCATTGGGCCATATAGAAATTCTCGAAATTTTCCCTTCCTCGTACATGGTGGTATTTAAATATCTCCTCCACATAAGCCCTGTGCTCAGCATCTGAGAAGTCTACCACCTTTGGAAGCCGCTTCTTTTCATCATCGGACAGACTCTCAATACCGCCGATTGCTATCTTGGGAGGGATATGGAAAGGTATGTTCAGGCCTACAAGCCTTATTTTTTTCTCCTTCAAAAGGTCAAGAATATCGCTGTATAATTCAATGTTGAATTTCCAGTTGGCATACCAGTGGACCTTTTCCAAAAATGCCTTTTGGTCAAGCTTGCCGGCAGACCATAGATCAAGCAATTGCTGGTATGAGTGATCAAACATTTCCATACCAACAGCAAGTTTTGGATGCAGATTAAAAAGCTCTTTTATCACCTTGAGTTGGATTTTATGATGAGCCGAATCAATATGGTTCTCTCCTACATATATTACCCGGACCGTGTTCAGGTCAGCTATAAGATCTTCAAAAGATACAGGCATTCCTGTTTTTGCGAAAATAATAGTATCCTCGCCAAACGACTTTGATATATCCTCTATCAAAAGTTTCTTTGGTATCATGGCACATCCA
>DAOVDN010000054.1 GCA_030669465.1 Desulfobacterales bacterium
ACGGCTACGAAAGGCCTTTCCGGTTCCAAAACTCTCTTGAGGTGGATTAGTTCTCTCTGCATGAGAAAACCGGCAAAACTTGGCAGGTACCTGGTTACATCATAAGTGGAGGCGTGGGGCTGCCATGAACCAAAAGCGTCATTAACAAAAACATCTGCCAGGCCGGCCAGTTGGAGGGCAAAACGTTCTCTCTTTTCATCACCGGCCTCCTCACCTTCAAACCAGCGTGTGTTGGGTAAATAAATACCCCCGATCCGTCGGTCGCGCAGATCACGTATATGCCAGTTGATGGAGGTATCAATCTGTTTAATACCGGCATCAGGGTCTATCGGAAATTGTGGCACTGAGAATTTGGTGTGCAGTTTGCGCTCCAGGTACTCTACAACAGGCTGGACCGAAGTTTCGTCTTCCACTTTGATTCTACCGGTCTTTTTGTCTCGAGGTCGACCCACGTGGGTCATAAGGATGGGCCGGCCGCCTCGTTCCACGATGTTGTATAGAGTCCCCAGGGTAGCGTCGATGCGGTAGGGGTCTCGAATTTCACCTTTTTTTACCACGTTGTGGTCTACTCGAACCAGGACGAGCTTATCTCTCAAGTCAGCGTCCTGGATAAGGGGCAAGCGGGGATCTATTTCCGGATCGGTCATAGCACTTTCTCCTTCAAGTTAGCACACCTTCAGTGCGGACATAAGTGGCACTTTTTTGCCCATATATCAACCTGTGTCAATAATCTTATACCCGTTTTTCTGAAGAGAATTTGCAATCAGTTCCACCTGGCATGGTTTCAACCTGAAATAATAAACGTTTTCATCTGTTCTGTGTGATGCCATCCCTACACTTATTATCTGCCCTCCATTATCTTGTATTATGCGAGAGACATCTTGAAAGGCGTCCGGTTTTTTGCCGAGCGCCACATCTACATGAGCGCTATTAGTCAGGATTCCCATCATACCAATGAATGCTCCCAGAATGTCTGTTGTTGTGATAATGCCAACCAGTTTTTGGTCTTTAACCACAGGGATTCCGCCGATTTTGTGTTTGTAGATAATTCGAGCAGCAGTTTCAATATCAGCATCCGGGTGAATCAGAACCGGTTTCTTTATCATAATATCTTTCAGCGACAAATCCGATACCATTGATGGGATAAACGCCTGTTTCAGATCTGTGAGGGTAACAAAACCTATAAAGTTGTTCTCGTGGTTTACCACTGGGAGGTGCCGTATAGAATGAGAATTCACAAGGTCAAAAGCATCCTGTATGGAAGCGTTTTCAGAAATAGTAATAGGATTTTTAATCATTATTGATCTGATTCGCGTAGACATTGTTCTCCTTTCATAGAATCTTCCAAGGGAAAGTAGGAAGTTATCACTACATCCCCGTAAAATCAAAACTTAATTTTGTCTGAAATTTTCCTATTCTCTTGAATATTTCTTTCAGCATTGTCTGTTCTATACTGGAAAGTTTCTTCGGATTAACATAATTATCCGGCTTTTTATTTTCATCAATAACCGATGTAATCTGCCGTATGAATCTTAACTGCATCAGGAAGCTGTATGACTGTTCTATTTCATTATACTCCTGCCAGTATAATACTTTCTTTAAATAAAGCTGATGCAGCCTTTCCTGGGTATTGGTCTCTTCAATCTTGTTTTTTAGTGCATATATCCTTGCAAAATCAACAATGGGCGTCATGGCGCTCTTTATATCAAAAGAGTTTCGGTGCTCACCTTTTGACTCAACTAAAAAATTCCTAAAAAAACCTATCGGAGGTTTAAAGTGAAGAGCATTTTCGGTTAAATGGCGGAAAAAACCTGCCCATCCAACAAGAGAATCAAAAAGATATTTGCGAAGCTCGGTTATAAGGTCCATATCTCCATACGCGCCGCGAAAATCGAAAAAAATACTTGATTTAAGCAGATCTTCAGGCTCTGCAGCATGAATCCATGCTGAAAAGTATTTTTTCCAGGTGGATAACGGCTGGCACCATTTGGGGTTTTTCGCCATTACATGCCCCTTGCAAAAGTCATATCCTGCCTGATCAAGCCAGGTACAGACTTTTTCCCCGAGCTTTAAAAAATAGCTCTTTACTCTCTCTTCTGATTCCTTTGATACGTCTTCAAATATTATTGCATTATCCTGATCTGTCTTAAGAGTCTGTTCCTTTCTCCCCTCGCTTCCCATAATCATGAATACAAATCCTGCCGGCGGCCGGCCTAATTCATCAATTGCAAACCCGATCAGTTTATTTAAAATCGCATCTGAGATCGTTGTTATGAGCCTTGTCACATTTTTTGCTTTAGCCCCGCTGTTTATCAGGGTCCGGATTAATTTAGGCAACTGTCTGTGTTTGTCTATGACTTTCTCAATGCTGTCTGCTGTAGTGATCTCGCGAATGAGAAATAGCGGTGACTGTCCCTGAGCTGCAACCAGGTCACTATTGGTTACAACGCCTACAACTTTTTCATCTGAATCTGTAACAGCAAGATGTTTTATGTTTCTTTGCATCATTGCCATAAGAGCCTCAAAAACAAGGGCCTTGTCTGAAATTGTGCCTACAAGAGAAGACATTATCTCAGAAACAGGCTTTTCAATATCAAGCCCTCTTGCAATAACTTTCTTTCTCAAATCAGTATCAGTAACTACACCCACAAAATCTCCACCAGGTTTTTTTATAAAAATTGAACTGCATCTATTACTGCTCATAACTGCTGCTGCCTTCCGGATTGAGAGATCTGTATCACAGAAAACCAGGTCCCTGGTAAAAATGCTTGCGACAAGCTGGCTGAAAAATTGCGGAGACTCCTCTTTCGAACGGATACTCTTTGCAACGATCCCAGCATAAGATCTGTTAAGCATCAGCTTGCCAAAACTATCGGTAAAATATTCGGAAAAGACCCCATGTCGTGTACAAGTATCTAAAAAACTCTTTTTTGGTAAAATGTAAAGATCCGAATCTTCATTTATTTTCAGCGTCCGAACAGCGATTCCATCATTTAAAAGCATGGAAATTCCGCCACAAACATCCCCTTCACTTAAGAATACATGTAGCGTTTTTTTACCATTCTCTTCATAATATCGTTCGGCAGTGCCTTTTTGAATTATATAAAGACATTCAATTCTTGATCGCTCCTGAACAAACAAGATTGTATCTTCAGGATAATGAACCATAGAAACTTCAGAAGCTATTTTTTTGAGCTCCTCTTCAGGAAGAAAAGAGAACGGAGCCACACCTGACAAGAATTTAAAAGCCTTTTCGTTCATTGATTTTCCTTTTTTCGATCAATATTTAATGCGGCTGTAATAGGTCTTTTGAGAAGCATGTCTTGCTTCTTTTAGAGTATAAATACCTTTTTTTGCCAAAAGCGGAATCAATTTTAGAAATATTTCACCTGCTGCAATAGCATCGCCCAGAGCAGTATGCCTGCCAACAACACTTACACCCAAACGTCTGGCAATTGCCTCCAGGTTGTGATTATTATGGGCTGGATGTACAACCGCTGAAAGAAGCATGGTGTCTAACACAGGATTTATAAATTTTACACCTGTTTTTGCCTCTTTTATCTGCAGCATGCGCATATCAAAAGCTGCATTATGGGCAACCAGAACGGTATCCTCGGCAAATCGACGAAACAATGGCAGCACATTATCAATAATCGGCTGGCCTTTGAGCATTTCAGGCTGAATGCCATGAACCTGTATTGATTCAGGTGGTAAAGATCGTTGTGGATCAATAAACTGATCAAAGAGTTCATCACGCAGCAGACGACAATTTACAATCCGAACAGCTCCAATAGAAATGATTTCATCCCCTGCTCTTGGATCCAATCCTGTTGTTTCAGTATCAAAGACTGTAAATGTCAGTTCAGTTAACGGGCGACTGTCAAGTTCAGGAACCTGACCAGGTTGGCTAAACAGGTCAAAATCATAAAACTCCGGACGGCTTTCAGGTAAAATCGTTATGCTTCTTATGCTAACAGGTTCAGGGGTTTCAGCAACAGGCAAAAATAAGCGAAAATACGATTTATCTTTTGATTTTTTGTACAAATAAGACCATATTTCTGCTTCATGATAATTAATAACTTCTTTTAATGTTAATGAAATTCCCTCTTTTTCGACAATTAGAACCTGCTCATTCCACTTTCGGAAGGTCTCGGTTTTTACCGGCCTGCCCTGCCAGATAAGATCAAAATTTACAAACTTCCCTTTTCTCTCCAGTTCGCACGTAAATTCACTCTCTCCTGTTTCATTCTTTAATTGATTCAGCACAAAGAGCGTGGCTAAGATTATGGAATAGCTGTCAACCTTAATCCAGATCTCCTCATCACAATTTTCAAGATTAATAAGGATGCCCAGCTTCTCTTTGGCCTTTCTTATGACCGATTCGACAAAGTCCTTGCCCAACATCGGAACAAGAGGCCAATGTGTTTTGATACGGCTGGAATAATCTGAAACAGTTTTGTCAAGAATATTGCCCAGGCTTATGGATTCGTTATTTATAATTTTACTGAATGTGTTCAGTTGACTCCCATCCATATCAGGATGTTCAAGTATAGCTTCATTAGCAGCCCTGATACCGGCCAGGGAAGAACGGATATCAATTGTAAGGGATTGCAATATAAAATCCACATTGCTATCTGTTTCAAGTTGTTGTGTAATATCGTAAAATATAAGCATAAATCCTGTAAACCGATTCAGATGGCTTAAAATGGGCGCAGCTTCGACGCGTAAGAGTTTGTTTTTCCTACCTACAACAACAAAATACGAAACCGCATTCAGTTCCTTTCGCTTTAATTTTTCAGCTATTTCATCAAGTGCGTGCACAATGAGATTTTTGTCAATTATACCAAATACACTGCGGCCCAGACCTATAAATCGTCCTGATTTGGATAGAGGTTCAGAGTCAAAGGAATTGTTATTATTATTGCTTGCGAGGAACTGCTTGACACGTTTGTTATATAAAAGAATCCGTCCTTCTGTATTGCAAACCAACACACCTTCCGGCAGCTCGGACATAATGGCCGCCAGTATGTCTTTCTCCTCTTCGGATTCCGCTCTTGCAAGATGAATCTTTTTCTCAACATTATTCTGCAGTTCCTCATAACGATCCGCTGCCTCATTTACGATTTGAGCGAGGCGTATGATATCTTTGCTCCCTTCAAGCTTAATACGGTGTGACGGATTTACCGAATTTATTAAAGTAGCCTCTTCTGCAAGTCTGCCCATCGGAAGAATATAAGTATGAAAAATTGCATCTAATGCAAATCCCAATCCAGCCAACAGGAGAAAAGCAGCGCTGAAAATATATACGAAATGTTGTTTGATGATATTGATTAAAAGAGACTTTTCTTCCGGCAACAAATGATTCCAGAATAAAACACTCAGGGCACAAATAATGATTAAGGTGATTGAAACAGAAATGGCTGCAAACCACCAGAATTTATTCTTTGGATTCATTTAGATATCTTTCAGTAATTCTTTGACCTGTTTTACTATCTCTAAATTAGAGAAGGGTTTTGTTATATAAGCATCCGCCCCAAAAGCTAAACCCTTGGCAATATCCGCATCACGTGCCATAGCAGTCATAAAGACAATTCTTGTATTTTGCCACTCCGGATTTTGACGTACTATCCGGCAAACCTCAAAACCATCAAGACCCGGAAGCATGATATCAAGCAAGATAAGGTAGGGTTTGAATTTTGATATTGTTTTAATAGCTTCTTCACCACTGAAAACAGCCATGACCTTATAACCGTTTTGTTCCATCAGAAACTTCAGCGGCACAACTATACTCGATTTGTCATCCACGATAAGTATTTTTTTTGGCATACAGTTTAACCTTTAATGCACCTGTAAAAAAGTCCTTTTTTTTGTAAAAGTTCAGCCACTAAGTCACAAAGGCACAAAAGGACTTTAATTTTAAACCCTTATCAAAAAGAGAAGAAAAAAGTTGTAGATACAGCATATGCTGTACATTAAGAATTATATTATAATCTTGGTGTCTTAGTGCCTTTGTGGCTGAACTATTACCTTTTTTTACAGGTGATTGCGAATTTAGGGATTTAGGAATTTAGGAATTGAAGAAAGGCACAAGAGGTGGCACAAAGATTGGCTTCGTAAAAGATAAGTTTTCACCGCCGAATCCACAGCTTCCGGCCCGTAGGGATACGGACCAGAAGCTACGTCCTCTGTGGTAAATTTGTTTTTTACCTAACTGTTAACCAAAAACCCCCCATCCAAATGCCGCAGTCCATAATATCGAAAAACCAACAAGAACTATCATCCAAATATCTTCTTTCTTCATAGTTATATCTCCTATCTAAGCTTCCTTTACCACGATCATAGTCTCTTTATCTGCACGTTCGATCTGTTTTTCAGTTGTGGTAGACATTTCAGCCTTGAAGCAAAGAGCCCACATCATAATGATTCCTAAAATCCACCAGAATATCTGCCATGACCAGAGATGTGGAAATCCGCAGAATGAAAACGCCTTGTTGCCAAGAATGCATGCCGGACCTATGGCAAAGAAATACCACAAAGGCACGAAAATCTTCATGGCTCTGCGCCACTTCATGCCGGATTGACTCGGCAAATCAATATCGTCAAGAAAATTTCGAACCTCGGTCTGCCTTTTAATGGTCTCTTTATCGTCTTTTATTCCAAAACCTCTGCATATATATGCCACTAACAGCCCAACAAATACACCCCAGAATGCACAATGCATGGAGAGCGGATTCGGAAAGATTTTATAGGTAACAAATACGGATATCATACCGGCAAGGACGCCCAATGTTGCTCCGATGGCAGGAAATCTAAAACCCCATATCACACCAAGAAGAAGCAGGTACATGACAAATCCAAAGGCTGTTGCCAGAGCTCCCAAAATTACCAGAGCAGCTTTTGAAGTAAGTCCTACTGTCAGGGCGGCAATAGTAAGAAGAGTGGCCATAATTCTATTAACCCAGATCTGTTCAGCATGAGTTGCTTCCTGCTTCTTGATATATCGCCAATAGATATCGCGTAAAAGGATAGATCCTCCGGTGCCGATATATGGGGCTGCTGTGGAATGT
>DAOVDN010000084.1 GCA_030669465.1 Desulfobacterales bacterium
AAAAGGAAATTCCTATCCAATTGAATTATAAATATATTTTCGGACCTGTTCCATCAAGGCGGCTCGGCATATCGCTTGGTGTGGATCTTGTGCCGCACAAAACATGTACGCTCAATTGTGTTTACTGCGAGTGCGGAAGAACTACAAATCTGACATTGAAGAGAAAAGAATATGTCCCCGTGGAACTGGTACAGGAAGAGCTGAAAGCCTTTTTGTCCAGTGATCCAGAGCTGGATTTTATAACCTTTTCAGGTTCAGGCGAACCGACGCTCCACAGCGGTATTGGGAAGATTGTCACCTTTCTAAAATCCAATTACCCTCAATACAGGATTGCCTTGCTTACAAATGGTACACTTTTTTATCAACCCCATGTCATAGAAGAGATACTTGATGTGGATCTTGTAAAAGTGTCATTTGATGCTGCGTCTCATAAAAATTTTATTAGTATTAACCGGCCGCATCCAGGGTTGGAACTTCCACAAATTATTGACGGTTTAATTTCTTTAAGGAAGAAATTTACAAAGCAGCTCTGGATAGAAGTTTTTTTAGTGCAGGATTTTAATGACAGCGAGATCGAGCTTAAAAAGATACGAAAAGTTCTGGATTTAATAAATCCTGATAAAATTCAAGTAAATACACTCGATAGGCCCGGAGCTGACGGCTGGGTAAAGCCTGTTGACAAAAAAGCCTTAACAGATGCATCGGCATATCTAAGTGGAGCCGAGGTTATTGGGCATCTTAAGTCAAAGCAAAACAACAAGGCCTTTAAGGGAGATGATTATAATGGCATTTTATCTACCTTAAAACGCAGGCCTTGCACAGCCGAGGATGTTTCACGAATTTTGAATATTCAGGTAAGCGATGTACGCAGGTATCTTGACACTCTTCTTGAAAATGGTGAGATCAAAAAAATTAAGATGCCAAGGGGTATCTTTTATGCAATCCGCAATCCAAACAGAGAGGTTAATCATGCCGGTTTTTCAGTGGACTGGGAAGAACAGAAAAAATAAGGTCAGGAAAGGGGAGATGGAAGCCCCGAACGAACAGACTATGCGATCCAATCTAAGCAGGCTTGGGATTACTCCTATCAAAATCAAGACAAAGCCAAAGGATCTTTTTGAAAATGTCTCCTTTCTTCAGCCGAAAGTGCAACAATCTGATATAATACTTTTTTGCAGGCAATTTTCTACCATGATCGATGCAGGTCTTCCCATAATCCAGTGCCTGGATATACTCTACGCCCAGCAGGAGAATAAAACGTTTAAAAAGATCTTAAAAGATATAAAGGAGTCGGTAGAGGGTGGGGCGACCCTGGCTGAAGCTTTGAAAAAGTATCCCGGGCAATTCGATGATCTTTTCGTAAATATGATTGCAGCCGGTGAAGCAGGAGGTATCCTTGATACGATTTTGCAAAGGCTTTCCGCTTACATGGAGAAAGCCGCAAAACTTAAAAGTCGGGTAAAAGGCGCTATGATATATCCATTAATAACCGTTATCATAGCAGTAGTGGTGATAGCTGTAATCATGGTTTTTGTTATTCCTGTATTTAAGGAGATGTTCGAAGGTATGGGAGGGGCGCTTCCACTTCCGACCCAAATCGTGTGCAATATGAGCGACTTTGTAAAAGGAAATATATTATATATCGGAGGCGGCATTGCTTTGTTTATATTTGCTTTCAAGAGGTTTTATAAAACCGAAAAAGGACGGATTTTACTGGATGACCTCTCTCTTAAGCTGCCGGTATTTGGAATGCTGATCCGCAAAGTTGCTGTGGCCAAGTTTACGCGCACTATGGGAACAATGCTTACAAGCGGAGTTTCTATTTTAGATGCACTTGATATTGTTGCTAAGACAGCAGGCAACAAAATAATTGAAAGTGCTGTATATGACGTCCGTTCCGGCATTGCAGAAGGCCGCACAATGGCCGACCCGCTCTCTGAAAGCGGGGTTTTCCCATCGATGGTATGCCAGATGATTGCGGTAGGTGAATCAACCGGCGCTCTTGATTTAATGTTGGGTAAGATTGCGGACTTTTATGACGAGGAAGTTGACCAGGCAGTGGAAAATATGACAGCAATGATTGAGCCGTTTATGCTGGTATTTCTGGGCGTGACCATCGGGGGGCTGGTTATTGCAATGTATCTCCCAATATTCAAGATGGCTTCCGTAGTGAGTTGATAAAAGAAAAGAGGGGTTGAGGAATTAAGCGAAGCGAATCCCTCAATTATGAATTTTAAGAGAATTATATTATAATCTTGGTGCCTTGGTGTCTTTGTGGCAAGGTGTCTGAGTAGTTACAATCAGGGAAACAGAAAATGATAAATAGCATGACCGCATTTGCCAGAGCGGAAAGGACAGAAGCAGAATTTACTCTTTTAACCGAAATACGCTCGTACAACAGCAGATATCTTGATGTTGCTTTGCGAATTTCCCAGAAATATCTTGTCCTGGAAGATAAGATAAAGAGCCTTATATCATCCAGGGTGGATAGAGGCCGCATAGAGATTAATGTGCAGATCAGAGATGATTCTGATGAAGCATTTGCTTTTGAGATAGATGAGCGCAAAGCCGCAGCATACCATAAAGTTCTTGTCCAGTTGAAAGAGAGATTTAGTATTGATACTGAAATACCTCTGAATCTTCTGGCCGGTGTTGAGGGAATTATACAACCTGTTCAGATTGATAGAGATATGGAGGCTTGCTGGCCTGTTGTTGAAGATTGCATTAGCGAAGCTTTAAGCGATCTTGTTGCAATGCGGAAAAGAGAAGGGGATTTTCTTGCCAAAGATTTTAATAAACGGCTTGATTTTATAGAAAAGTCTATTGATCAAATCAAAAAGGAGTCCGGCGGTCTTTTATCTTATTATCAGGAACGCTTAAAGGAACGCATTGCCATTTTAACCCAGGGTGTAGTAGAGATGGATCCTGTACGGATTGCCCAGGAAGCTGCTTTTCTTGTTGACAGAAGCGACATCTCCGAGGAGATTATAAGAGCTAAAAGCCACATAAAACAGTTTTATGCTATTATGGATTCAGAGGGTCCTTCCGGCCGGAAGCTCAATTTTTTATTGCAAGAACTTAATCGTGAATTCAACACCATGGGTTCCAAGGCCGGAAACGCAGATGTGTCACATATGATTGTTGCTGTTAAGTCTGAGCTTGAAAAGATACGGGAGCAGGTACAGAATGTGGAATAGGAACTGGAGGTAATATGGACCAAAGTTTGTTAAATATAGGTCATGGAAGTACTGTTGTTGCTGATCGGGTTATAGCCATTGTGTCTCCAAATTCTGCTCCGATGAAGCGTCTTAAAGACGAAGCAAAGGATGATAAGCGGCTTGTAGATGCAACACATGGCCGCAAAACCCGGTCTATAATTATCATGGACAGCAACCATATTGTTCTCTCAGCAATACAGCCGGAAACAATATCCCAGCGGTACCTTACTCTTAATGCATCGGAATAAGGCAACAACAATTCAGCCACTAAGGCACAAAGGCCCAAAGAAGGGATATGATTGATAAATTAAGCGAAGCGAATTCCTAAATCCCTAAATTATGAATTTTAAGAGAATTATATTATAATCTTAGTATCTTAGTGTCTTTGTGGCTGAAATATTACGGAATAAGCTGTTTTGAATGAACAAAAAACTGATAAAAAGGCGCTTTGCAGCAAAGGTCATCTTTTTATCATTTCTGCACCGTCAGGAGCGGGCAAGACGACCCTTTGCAGGGCTCTGCTTGACCGGTTTAAGGATATGGTTTATTCGGTATCGCACACAACAAGGAAGCCACGCAGGGGAGAACAGAATGGAGTTGACTACTATTTCATTTCAAGAGAGGATTTTGAAAAAGGGATAAGAAGTGGCAGATGGGCTGAGTGGGCAGAGGTTCATGGCAATTTTTACGGCACTTCCGCCAAATTTATAGACAATTGCTTAGCATGTGGGAGCGACGTACTCCTTGATATAGATGTTCAGGGCACTATCCAAATCTTAAAGCAATATCCTGACAGCGTTACTGTTTTTATTATGCCCCCCTCATTAGATACCCTTAGAGCCCGCCTGGAATCGAGAGGTACCGACAATCTAGATGTAATTGCAAAACGTCTTGTAAATGCCCGGAAGGAGATGGCAAAGAAAGATATTTACCGTCACGTTGTTGTCAATGACCAGTTAACAGAAGCTGTTGCAGAGCTGATATCAATTATAGAAAAATATCGCAGAACAAAAAGTGCCTTTTATTGAACATGAAGACAGAGATACTTTATGGAATTCATCCTGTTTTTGAAGCTCTCAAAGCGGGCAGGAGAGATTTCTTTGAGCTCTATATTGCAAAAGATAAAACCTCAAAGCGCCTTGAAAAGGTAAGGGCGCTTGCCGAATCTAAAAAGATTCCTGTAAGAAGGATAAAACATGCGCAGATTAAATCAATGGCAGGCAGTGATCTACATCAGGGGATAGCGGCCAATGTAAGCCCGTATCCTTTAGCCGAACTTTCTGATATTGTAGATAGACCCAGGCTTGCTGATACTAAGCACTTTTTGTTGTTGCTGGATAATGTACTGGATCCGCATAACCTTGGAGCTATAATCAGAACAGGGCTTTGCGTTGGAATCGACGGCATTATCATTCCAAAGGATCGGTCAGCGACTCCTACTCCTGCTGTGTCAAGGGCATCTGCGGGGGCTCTTGAGCATCTCTTTCTGGCACGGGTTACAAACCTGGTAAATACGATCAAAGCCTTGAAGAAAAAAGGGCTGTGGATTGCGGGAATGGATAGAGCTGCAGAGAAATCCATTTTTTCCTGTGATTTTTCAGGTTCAGTTGCCATTGTTATTGGTGGCGAGGAAAAAGGGATACGCCCTCTCGTTAAAAAGCATTGCGATTTTTTGATTTCCATCCCTCAAAGAGGGCAGGTAAATTCTCTGAATGCCTCTGTGGCAGGTGCGGTTGTCATGTATGAGGCCTTCAGACAGCGAGTGGGGTGATTTTGGATTGCTGAATTAATTAATCACGAAAACGCGAAAGTACGAAAACATGAAACAAGACTTGGAAATCAAGATAGTCAAGTAATACGACCTCCCGAAAACCGGTTGTCTGTAGGCAACGATTGCTTATATGGTGGCAATATGTTCAGAACCCTGGCTTGGGCGCTTTCCAAAATGGAATCTCGAATAAAAGCGCTTGCATCTAAAATTTCTATTCCAATTAATTCACCATTAGCATTCAATTCCGCTGTGATGTTAGGCCCCAGTTCAACACTACCAGCTTCATCCTCCTCCGAAATAACCAAATGAAGGATATCGTTTTCCTTGAAATATGTCATTTTGGGTTTATTCATATATAAACCTCCCTGTTTTTAGACGAAATTTTATCTGCTGCATAGTAATCGCATGTATCGTGACAGGTGTCAGTGTGTTCTCGCTTTTTTCATATGGGATCATTACTGTTCGGTGACCATGCCTGCCAATTACGATTAAGCGCCTTGTCATAACATCGAAATATCTTTCATCAGAATATCTCACAATTTCTTCTATCTTTTCAAGATCGAATCCTCTCAATTTAGCCCTGTATTTTATATAATCTGTCCAAACAATTGTTGATTTTTCTAACTTTTCCAATTGTCCTCCAAATAGACACCAAACTTTGATGACTTTGTAAAAAAACAAACTTACCACTTAAAATATTCTTTTTCGTGTTTTCGTACCTTCGTGCTTTGCGGCGTACGCCTTGAAAAGAGACGTGATAGTTTTTTCATTTTTTTTTATTTATCTATTCCTTCGTATTCTTCGTGGTGTAATATGCTTTTATATTTCCGGCTTTTTCTTATGAAAATCTGTGGCCTGCTCAAAATTATAGGCAACCGTGAAAAACTTTTTCTCTTCAAAATGCCTGCCCATTAAATGAAGCCCAATCGGAAGGCCTGTG
>DAOVDN010000035.1 GCA_030669465.1 Desulfobacterales bacterium
TGGTAAGCAAACGTGGATCCGTGGTTCAAAAGGCAAAAAGCTCGATTATCTTTTATGAATTGGAAGCGCTGAGCAAAAAGAAGTAAAAAAAACTATCACGAAAGCACGAAAGATTGAAAACACGAAAAAGAAATAGGGAATGGGGAATGGGGAATGGGGAATGGGGAATGGGGGGACTTGTTGAACTTTAAAGGAAACGTATGAATAAAGAGAAAGAAATGATGTAACCGTTCACGGAACGTTGAAATTAGAAATTGGAAATTTGGGCTTCATGCTTTTGTACTGTTGATGAACGCATTCAATTTTGGGCCGAGTTTTTCAACTATTGCTTTGTATTCTGTCGCGTTTGACTCAGATAAAACTTTTCTTCTGATGAGTTTTTGCAACCATGATTTGGTTTCTTCAAATGAACATTGAAATTGGAAATTGGAAATTTGGCCTTCATGCTTTTGTACTGTTCTTCCCAATTTCTAATTTCCAATTTCTATTTTAATCTCTCCCCAATTTCTACTTTCCAATTTCAAATTTCAAGCCGTGAACGGCTACAATTAGGAAAGAATATAGAATCTGAGGATGGAAAAGTAGCATATGTAGCAATAAAGAACATGCGACCTAAGCTGTTGTCACGAATTGAGAAAATTGAATTAGAGTTAGCAGCGTAAAAAGCAAGGAAAGCAAAAAAACTATCACGAAAGCACGAAAGATTGAAAACACGAAAAAGAGTAACTTTTCAATGTTTATTTCCAGGGCTTATTTCGTGTTTTCGTACTTTCGTGTTTTCGTGATTAATTTTGAGTAGTTTCTTAACCGCACAGGTCGAACTTTTTACCAAATCATCAACACTTATACCGAAATTTTCTATGAAAAACAATTGCAAAACATATTGGGATTGTCGTATAAGTTTCCTGGTTTAAATTGATTATACCCGAAGCGAATTTATTTTCAAAAACCTGAATAGTTACTATTTCTCAAATAAAATGAACAGATTCTTTAATAAACTTCCTTACTTGGGCAACGCTTTAATTATTTTATTATTTATTTCTTCGTGCTGCTTCTTTGTTTGGAAAAAAACACCCGCATCTGTTACCCTTAAAGACATTCTTAAAGCCGGCGAAATCAGCGTTATCGCCCACAATAACGCGCACAGCTATTATCTCTACCGGGACCAGGCCATGGGCTTTGAGTATGATCTTGCAAAGGCATTCGCGGATTATCTTGGAGTCAGTCTGAAGATAAAAACTACTGAAAAGTGGGAAGAGATGATTCCTGCTTTAATGGATGGAAGAGGTGTAGCTATTGCCACAAGTATGACTGTCACGCCTAAAGCGGAAAAACATGTCGCTTTTTCCGATGGATATATGACGGTTCAGCAGCACATAATCGTTCATCGAAACAATCCGAATATAAAGAGAGTGGAAGATCTTGCCGGAAAAACCGTACATGTACGGAAAGGAACGTTTTATTTCGAACAGCTTGAAGCGCTTAAAAAACAGGGAATAGAACTGGAGATTAAGCTGCATGACGATTTACCGGCAGAAGAACTAATACGCCTGGTAGGAGAAGGAAATATAGAGGCAACAATTGCGGACAGCCATATTGCTTTGCTTAACCGAAGATACTATCCCGGGGCTATTCTCGCAGGTCCGATAGGCAAGCAGGAGCATAAATGTTGGGCTGTAAACCGCAATGCGCGCAAACTCCTTGAGCGCATTAATTTATTTTTCAAAACCATAAAGGAAAATGGCAAATTTGCAGAGATATACAATAGATATTATACCAATATTGATACCTTCGACTATGTTGATCTTAGAACATATCACAGGAGACTTAAAACCAGGCTTCCCAAATATAGTCTGATTATCAAGAAAGCGGCAAAGGAGCACGATTTTGACTGGAGATTGATAGCGGCACAGGCATATCAGGAGTCTCACCTCGATCCAAAGGCGCGAAGCAACTCAGGAGCCATTGGTCTCATGCAGCTCAGCCCTTCTACGGCCAGAAGTCTTGGAGTGAAAAATATCTTTGATCCGGCGCAAAATATTAACGCCGGAGTGCGACACTTGAAGTATCTCTACGATTTTTTTGAAAAAGCGAGCGGCTCAGACAAGTTGTTTATAGCTCTTGCTGCCTATAATATCGGCCAGGGGCATATACTGGATGCGCGAAATCTTGCCAGAAAAATGAATCTTGACCCTGACAAATGGTCTTCGCTTTCAAAAACTCTGCCTCTTTTAAGATATCGAAAATATAACAAAAGTGCTGTATACGGATACTGCCGGGGAACAGAGCCTGTAAAATATATAAAGCAGATTATGATTTATTATGATATATTGAAGTGCAGTGCTTTTTTTTATCCTTGCCGTACAAAAGGATTATAGCGCTTTTCCCTGCCAATTGTGGTTTCCGGGCCATGTCCTGAAAAGACCCGAACATCATCTCCCAGCACAAAAAGCTTCTTCTGAATACTGGATATCAAGGTGTCATAATCTCCACCAGGCAGGTCAGTACGTCCGATTGAACCTGCGAAGAGCGTATCTCCAACAAAAACATTTCCATTGGTATAAAGTGAAATTCCTCCTGGTGAATGTCCGGGAGTGTGAATAACTTTTAATGTAATGTTTCCAAAGGAAAGAGTTTCACCGTCTTCTACTGTCTGATCAGGCGGCGGTGAATCTTCTGATGAAAGCCCAAAGGCAGCGGCGCTGGCTGAAAGTTGGCTCAGCATGGGCGCATCAAGGGCGTGAATCAGGATATCGGCGCCTGTAGCATCCTTCATTTTTCTATTTCCGCCAACATGGTCAAAATGACCATGAGTGTTTATAATATACTTTACCTTTAGTTCCAGGTCCGCAAGAGACCGAAGAATTCTCTCTGTCTCATCTCCGGGATCGATTACTACAGCTTCTTTGGTTTTTTCACATCCTAATATGATACAGTTTGCCATAAGCGGCCCAACAGCCAACTCTTTAATGATCAAGACAACCCCCTTATTGATTGTCGATTGTCGATTGTCGATTGCGGAATAATCCGAAATCCGAGATCAACTATGGGCTCGCTCGAAAATAACTCCGTAGATTTGGCGCCCAGATTTGGTTGATCTGATCGATCAAATCTAAACTAAATCTGAGCGTCAAAGTGTCCAAGCTATTTCTGCTCGAGTCCTAAATGAGGAAGTTATTTCGTCCTCATCCCTAATTTGTTGCATTTTTTTGAAGGTAATAGTTCAGCCACTAAGTCACAAAGGCACAAAAGGACTTTAATTTTAAACCTTTATCAAAAAGAGAAGAAAAAAGTTGTAGATACAGCATACGCTGTACATTAAAAATTATATTATAATCTTGGTGTCTTAGTACCTTAGTGGCTGAACTTTTATGTTTGAAGTTTGGGCATTGATTCTGTTTCTTCTTTTTCCAGTGCCGTGCGAATGCTGTCAAGGATTCCATTTATAAAAGCGCCTGATTCTCTGGTGCCGAATTTTTTACCTATATCGATGGCTTCATTTATGGATACTTTTGAAGGAATATCATGACAAAAAAGGAGTTCATATACTGCAATTCTCATGATGTTCCTGTCTACGCAGGGCATGCGGTTTACTTTCCAGTTGCTGGAAGAGCGCTCAATGATCGAGTCAATTTCAGACCTGGTACGCACAACGCCCTTTACCAGCTCGAGAAAGAAGGAAAGATCTTTTTTTGAAGAGATAAAATTATTGCAAAAAAGTTTTAGAGCCTCTTCCGAGTCATTCCGGATCATGTCCATATAAAAGAGAGCCTGCATGGCAAGCTCCCGTGACCTGCGGCGATTTCCCATGGTTATGAGCGATCAACAACTCCAATCAGGTTTGCCATTTCTACGGCGCTTATTGCCGCGTCCCAGCCTTTATTTCCGGATTTTGTTCCAGCGCGTTCTATGGCCTGCTCAATGGTATCTGTTGTTACAATTCCAAATATAACCGGAATTCCGGATTCCAGACCAATCATGGCTATCCCTTTGCTTACTTCAGCGCTCACATAGTCAAAATGTGGTGTGGCTCCGCGAATCACAGCGCCAAGGCAGATAACGGCATCGTATTGACCTTTTTCCGCCATCTTTTTTGCGATCAGCGGTATTTCAAAGGCACCGGGAACTTTCACGATTTCGATATCCGCATCTTTAACGCCGGAACGTAATAATGCATCAACAGCGCCCCCTACAAGCCTGTCTGTAATAAAATCGTTAAAACGGCTTACAACAAGTGCAAACTTTTTGCCTTCGCCAAGAAGTTTTCCCTCAAGAATTTTTGGCATTTGTTCCTCCCGGGAATTTGTCAAATTGTCAGAATTTAATCACAAAAACACGAAAGTACGAAAACACGAAATAAGACCTTGAAATCAAGTTACTAACATTCTTTGCAACCGTTCACAGGTTCAGGGTTCACCGTTCAGGGTTACCTTTTTTTCGTTAACCTTCGCTAACCCAGAACCCTGAACCTCTGAACCTCTGAACGCCTATCATTCTTTTTCGTGTTTTCTTTTTTTCGTGCTTTCGTGATAGTTCTTTTTTACGGTGTTGCATCGATATTAAGCAGATGCCCCATCTTTAGTTTCTTGCACTCAAGATAACCCCTGTTAAATTCATTTGGCTCTATTTCAATAGATACCTGCTCAACAATACTTAATCCATATCCTTCAAGTCCGATCATTTTCTTTGGATTGTTTGTAATAAGCTTCATCTTTCTGACGCCAAGATCAACCAGAATCTGAGCGCCTATACCATAATCTCTCATATCAGCCTTAAATCCCAGCTCTTTATTTGCTTCAACAGTGTCAAAACCCTGATCCTGTTGCAAAGCATAGGCTTTTAACTTATTTACAAGTCCGATTCCTCGTCCTTCCTGTCTCAAATAAAGGAGCACACCGGCGCCGGCTTTATCCATCATATCCATTGCCTTATGGAGCTGTTCTCCACAGTCACACCGAAGAGAACCGAATATATCCCCTGTCATACATTCCGAATGAACACGCACAAGAACAGGTTTGTCAGGATCGACTCCCCCCTTAACCAGAGCAATGTGGAGCAAGTCATCTATTTCATTTTCATATGCGCTGATCTTGAATTCACCGCCATATAACGTGGTTATCGTTGTTTCCGCTACTTTGTGCACAAAAGATTCGGTGCGCATGCGGTATTTGACAAGATCTGCAATTGTGCATATGCTAATGCCGTGTTTTTCGCTGAATTCTTCAAGTGACGGCATTCTTGCCATTGTGCCGTCTTCATCCATAATTTCGCAGATAACACTGGCGGATTTTAAACCGGCAAGGCGGGCCAGATCTACTGAACCTTCTGTCTGGCCAACCCGAACCATAACGCCTCCATTCCTTGCTCTTAAAGGAAATATATGTCCGGGCCTGACAAGATCGCCGGGTTTGGCATCATCAGCTACGGCCGTAAGGATTGTTGTGGCGCGATCCGCGGCAGATATACCTGTTGTTACTCCATGTTTTGCTTCTATGGATACTGTAAAACCTGTCTCAAACTGTGATGTATTTTTGTCAACCATCAGTGGCAGCTTAAGAGCATCAGTCTTTTCCCCTGTAAGTGAAAGGCAGATTAATCCCCGCCCGTATTTTGCCATGAAATTTATCGCTTCAGGCGTAACTTTTTCAGCGGCTATTGTAAGGTCGCCCTCATTTTCACGGTCTTCATCATCAACAAGAATGACCATACGTCCTGCTCTTATATCATTAAGAGCATCCTCAATGGTAATAAGCGGCATCTTTTCTTATTATCTCCTTAAAAAAATAACAGTTCAGCCACTAAGGCACAAAGGCACAAAGAAGGCATATGGTTGATAAATTAATAATCCATTCTCCCTAAAAAACCGGTTTTTGCTAAAAACTCCATATCTATAGACGAAGAACCGGTTTTTTTTCCGTCATTATCAGATCGCTGCGTAATAAAACGCTCAACATATTTTCCGATCATATCGGTTTCAATATTGACATGATCTCCAACTCTTTTAAAGCCTATGGTTGTGAGCTTTGCGGTATGAGGGATAATGCTTACATCGAAGCTTTCCCGGCCGCAGTTATTGATGGTGAGACTGATGCCATCCACTGCAACCGAACCCTTAGTGATCATATAGTTCAACAAAGATGCCGGTACACTGATGATAATAATTATGGCATTCCCCGTTATTTTTCTACTTTTTACAGAGCCGATCCCATCTATATGTCCTGAAACAAGGTGTCCATCTATACGATCAGAGAAACGAAGGGCGCGCTCAAGATTTACGCGATCTCCTATCTTTGCCTTGCCAAAGGTCGTCCTTGCAAGGGTTTCAGGAGAGAGATCAACTTCAAAACGTTTTCCGCTAATCTCAACCGCCGTCAAGCAGGCCCCGTTGACTGCAATACTCTCTCCAATCTTTGTCTGATCAAGAAGGTAGTCGGCATCTATAGTTAATCGTTTACCCTCTCCTGACGGCCGTATCCCTACTATGGCGCCAAGCCCTTCTATAATTCCTGTAAACATGCTTACCCTAAAAAAGATTGAAGATTGAAGATTAGCAATTCCCGCTCAAAATTGACATAACCTCTTAAGATTATAACGATCCGTCTTGAAAAGTTTACGAAATGATACCTTAACCCTTTGATTTTGCAAAAATAATTATATTTTTACTTTTTATTAATAATATTAAGGATTTATCTCTTTCAGAGATGGGCTTTCGTAAACTTTTGGAGAACATTTTCTTTCTTTTCAAGGAGTTACGTTTATTCTGAGCGGGAATTTCTGATTGAAGATTGAAGATTGTCGATTTAGAGACGACCTTCAATCTTCAATCTTCAATCGACAATCTTCAATCATCAACATATCCTTCTATCATAATATCATCGCCGAATCGCCGGACATTGATATTTTTAACAGATATGCAATCGCTCATTAAATCAGGCCCCGGCCCCTTGCAGACAGGCACACCATCATCTCCGCCAAGAATCTTGGGAGCATAAAAAAAGATAACCTTGTCAACAATTCCCGCTGCAAGCGCTGATGCGATGACGCGGCTCCCTCCTTCTATAAGGAGGCTTGTTATACCTAAAATTCCCAAACGATCCATAAGTGGA
Source organism: Desulfobacterales bacterium (assembly GCA_030669465.1). The sequence continues at coordinate 7,107 of DAOVDN010000035.1, forward strand.
TCAAGATCGATCAGACCGTCTTTAACGGCTGATTTAATAACCTTTGCACCACGACCTTCTATTCCGGCCTTTTTGTCCTCTGAAACAGAACCACCGGTTATGATAACCGTATCAGAATCAGAATCGAGCTGCAATACCTTAGCTTCTTCAGAAATTGAAAGATTAGTATCAAGTATGATTCTTGTGGGATCCAGAGAATTCATATCCTTCAAACGGGTTGTCAGACTGGGGTCATCCTTTTTTATGGTATCAATGCCGACCATTATGGCATCGTTAGCATGGCGAAGTTTGTGAACAAATATTCTCGATTCTTCACCTGAAACCCATCTGGCATCACCTGTTCTTGTCGCAATACGCCCGTCTAGCGTGGCCGCACATTTTATGGTTACAAACGGGCGTTTTGTTTTAACGTATTTTATAAAAGCTTCATTCAGCTTTTTTGCCTCGTCTTCACAAATCCCTAAAGCAACATTTATCCTGCGGCTTTTTAAATAATTTATTCCTCCTCCCTTAACATCAGGATTGGGGTCATTCATGGCAACAACAACCCGTCTTATACCGGCATCAAGGATTTTTACAGTACATGGCGGTGTACGTCCTGTATGATTGCATGGTTCAAGGGTGAGATAAAGGGTTGCGTCTTTTGCAAAACTGCCCGCATCATTGATGGCATTAACTTCAGCATGAGACCCTCCAACAGCTCTATGGTATCCCTTGCCCACAACTCTGCCGTCTTTCACAATAACGGCGCCAACCATCGGATTTGGTGAGGTAAAACCCTCTCCCTTTTTTGCAAGAGAGAGAGCCATTTTCATGAAATATTTGTCGTCCATCAAGTTACCGCTTGCTCAAAATGCTTTTTAGTTCGGAGACAAAATCGTTTACATCTTTGAATTCTCTGTAGACCGATGCAAACCTTACATATGCAACATCATCTATTTCATGGAGCCTGGTCATGATCTTTTCGCCTATTGTGGAGGAAGAAATTTCTTTTTCTCCTGTTTCTCTGAGGTCACGTTCCAGTTCGTCGAGAAATTCTTCGATAACATTCATGCTTATGTTTCGCTTCTCACAGGCTTTTTTAATGCCCGAACGTACTTTTTCGCGGTTGAAGACTTCACGACGTCCGTCCTTCTTGATAATCATAATAGGGATTTCTTCAATATGTTCATAAGTAGTAAACCGCCTATTGCATACAATACATTCCCTGCGCCTGCGAATCTCATTTCCATCCTTGCTCAACCTGGAATCAATGACCTTATTGTCAATTTCTCCACAAAATGGACACTTCATGAATCTACTCCTGCTTGCCGGTATAGC
>DAOVDN010000014.1 GCA_030669465.1 Desulfobacterales bacterium
TGGTAAGGACTTATTTGTTCACTACTCTGCTATTAATACGTCAGGATTCAAGACTCTCTCCGAAGGTGACCGTGTGAGTTTTGAGATTGAAGAGAGCGAGAGAGGGCCTGAGGCAAAGAACGTTACTAAATTATGATACTCTCGTAAAAAAGTCATTTGCGAGCGAGATTGAACATTTTTGGGAGAATACTATCTCTCTTCATACAATTCCGGCCTTCTGTTCGGAAGAAAGAATCGCATTCTGTGATTTCGTATCCTTGCCAGATCGTCCGCCTTTAGATCCGCAATTATTATGCCTTCCTTTCCGCTTGAGTCCTTCTCAATAATCTCACCGGATGGCCCTATTATAACGGAAATACCCGGAAAGTTAAGCCCCTTTTCATTTTTACCGCTCTGATTGCATGCAATAACAAAGATACTGTTATCATAGGCTCTTGCGGGAAGATGCCGCATCCATGATCTGAATTTCTCATCCGGAGTTCCTCTGGGAGATGCATGCGGAATAAAAATAATATCGGTTCCCTTCAGAGCCATATGGGCGGAAAGCTCAGGAAAATGGGCATCATAGCAAAGCTGTATTCCAAATTTAACACCATCTGTCTCAAACAGCGGGATTTTGTTGCCCGGTGTAAAAATGGTGCGTTCAGGCGGAGCTATGTGCAGCTTTCGGTATACACCTAAAACACCGTCGGGTTTTACTGCCAGATGGCTTGCAAATATACGGTCATCCTCACCCATTTCGAGCATTCCTGCAAGGATGACAATATTTTCATCTGCGGCCAAATTTAAAAGATTTCCGGTTATCGGACCAGGAACAGGTTCTGCCAGCTCTTCTGCATTCTTGTTTATGACATACCCTGTGATATTCATTTCAGGAAAACAGATAATAGCGGCATCTTTTCTTTTTGCCTCCTTTATCCACCCGGCCATCCGATCAAGGTTACTGCTTATTTTGCCAACCAGTGAGCAAAAATTTACAACTGCAACGCGTATATCTTTCATGACTCATATCCGCACCGAAGGGCGCTAAGTTCTTAAAGATCGAAGTGAGCTTTTATCTTAAAAACCTTTGTTGCGGGCAGGTTGATAATATCCGTTACCCCTGTTTCCTGAGAGATCTTTTCAAGGTTCTTATTTATTTCCTCCATTGACGGCGCAATAAATGTAAACCAGATATTAAATTTACTCTCCCGCTTGTAATTGTGGGTCACTCCGGAATAGCGATTGACCGTCATGGCAAACGAATCGATCTTATCCTCCGGAACCTTTGCTGCGCAGAGAGTGCTGACAAACCCTAATTTTTCAGGAACAAAATTGCCGCCGATTCGACGTATGATGCCCTTTTCCTTTAACCTGGAGAGCCGCTTTAAAACGTCATTTTCAGAAAGACCGAACTCACCGGCAATGGAAAGATAGGGGCGAGGCGTGATGGGAAAGTCAGATTGTATCCGGTTAAGTATCGCCCTGTCTGTATCATCAATTGGGGGCATGAGTTATTCCTTAATATTGATATAGCCACAAAAAGGCGCAAAATGCACAAAATATAACATTGCAGTTTTTTCTAATTTTATCAAGTTCATAACGGTTTTAAATAATTCGCAATTCCTAAATTCCTAAATTCGCAATCACCTGTAAAAAGTTCTTTTTACAGGTGCATCAATATTTGCCCTGTAAAAAACGGACATTTACCTTTCTTGTTCGCGGGCCGTCAAATTCGCAAAAAAATATTCCCTGCCACGTACCTAACAAAAGCCGGCTATTTTCTATTGCAATCATCTCTGAAGGTCCGACAATTGTTGATTTTACATGGGCTGGTGAATTTCCCTCAAGATGTCTGTATCCGGCCTCCCAGGGGACGATCTTGTTTAAGATCATCATAATATCGGCCTTAACATTCGGATCCGCACTTTCATTAATTGTTATGGCAGCGGTCGTGTGAGGCACATAAAGCATGCAAAGACCTTCGATTATCCCGGAAGAGTGAACTGCCTGCTCTATTTCCGATGTAATATCAATTAATTCTGTTTTGGCTCTGGTTTTAACTGTAATAATCATCTTAGCTTCCCAATAGAGACCTTTGAAAAATGTTCAATTTTCAAAGGTCTCTAATACAGCACAAAAAAAGCCCTGCGTCCAAAGCAGGGCTTTTTTTGTTAGAAGTTGGAAATGGATAAATCCGATCGCACTCTTTTTGACTAAACGCATCCGGTCGGTTTTGGAAGAGCAGCCATCTTGCATGCTCCTTTGCCGGGTCCGGACGGGTAGAGTTCATAAATATGCTTCAGTTTGAAACCGGTAACTTTGGAAAGGACACGAACCATAGGAGCGATTCCGTTCTTTTCATAATAATCTCGAAGCACTTTGATCATCAAACGATGTTCATCATTAACCTCATCAATGCCCTCTACGGTTTTTACATACATTATCCATTCTTCACAATAGTTGTTAAAATCATCAATAAATCCATCCTCGTCTGTGGTAAATGTTTTTCCCTGAAATTCAACTTGTGGCATTAAAAAAACCCTCCTTTAAAATAGTTATTCTTTGCGGCCAACGGCCTTTTAATCCGACTTTTTTATATTTTTCTGCTTTTATATTATTAATTTATCAATGTCAATATGAAAAAAAATAAATATTCACGCCTAGAATTCCTTTGGCATATTATTCAACTGGGCTAATGTAAAAACCGGGCCGTCTTTGCATACAAATTCTTTGCCGATATTGCATCTGCCGCACATCCCGATACCACATTTCATGCGCATTTCAAGGGACATTATTATATGATCATGGGTATAGCCGAGCTTGTCCAGTACGGGCTGTGTAAACTTGATCATGATCGGCGGGCCGCAAATAATGGCATACGTCTCTGTATTTCCGAGAGGCGCTTTCTGTTCGGTAATGGCCGGCACAAATCCTACATTGTATTTCCAGTCCGGATCATCTGTAGTGTCCACGGTAATGTGCATATTGATATCGGTGCGAGTTTCCCAGACAGCGAGTTCATCCCTGTAAAGGAGCATGCCTGGAGATCGCGCGCCGTATATGACATGGATGTCTTTAAATTTCGGGCGCATGACCGGATCCAGCATATAGACTATAGATGAACGGAGTGTGGTAAAGGCAAAGCCGCCGCCGATGATCACAATATTCTTTCCTTGCAAAATATCCCAGGGATAAGAGTTACCGAGCGGTCCGCGTATCCCCATAATATCGCCTTCCTTCATAGAATGGAGGTGAGTTGTAACCAGTCCGACCTTGTTGACCGTAAACATAACATACCCTTTTTCCGGGGGGGATGATGCAATCCCTATGGGTATTTCGCCCTTTCCTGCCACGGAAAGCTCAGCGAACTGACCGGGTTTATAAGAAAACTTTTCTTCGTCAGCAGGGTTTAAAAAAACGAGCTTGAATGTCTTGAGATTTTTATCTTCGGTTTCGGTTACTATTTCGTCAATGCGAACCGGATAAGGCAAATATGGATTGTTGATTGTTGATTGTTGATTGTTGATTGAAAAATCCACAACACCTCCTGAATTTATGATGGTTGATTTATGATTGTTGATTTGTGGAATCGCTTTGCTCTGTCATTTTTGCTTTGTAAGCATTAATTGTTAACATAGGATAGTGGCCGAAGTTAGAACCATGCAACAGTCATCAATCATCAGTCAACAATCAACAATCATAAATCCCCATAGCTGTTCATCATATCGCAAACCCTTCGTATATCAATATTGACAGGACACAAGCGGATACATCGACCACATCCAACACATTGAATTCCATCACCATACTTATCTACATAATATTTCAGCTTGTGCATAAATCGCTGCCGAACCCTCTGCGTCCTGGTGTTTCTTGGATTGTATCCTGATCCGTGTAATGTAAAGAGGGGATACATACAGCTATCCCAATTGCGCATACGTATCCCTGAGCACCCGTTAACCTCGTCCTGAATGTCGAAACACCAGCACGTAGGGCAAACATATGTACATGTTCCACAGTTTATGCAGGCAAAAGCCAACTCCTCCCAAAAAGGCGCATCAAAAAGATCGGTAGTTGTTTTGTCACTTAATTTATCAGTGGCGATAAAAGAGGTTATTCTGGCCTCTGCCTCATGTTTCATGCTTTCAATCTGTTTGCAGGCATCAACCTCTGTATCCCAGCCGGCAGCTTTTAACAGGTTTTCTCCCTTTGAAGTAATTATCTTTGCAAAATAATGATCTCCTGCATCAACAAGGAGAAGATCAAGCCCCTCTTCATGAAAAGGCCCGCAACCGGCAGTCGTGCAGAAACAGGTGCTGCACGGGTTATTGCATGCAAGCCCGACAAATGTGGTTGCTTCATAGGACTTGACCCAGTATGGATCCTTATACTCAGGAGTATCAAAATTGCGTTTAACAATTAAAAAAGCCGCTGCGTCACAAGGTCTTATACCGATTACAGCCCGGGGTGAATAATCCTTATTTATCTCTTTCATTACATGATGATCTTCTTTTCTTTCATCCAGACAGTATTTAAACATCGCCTCGGACTGGGGATAGACAATCGATTTTGGCGAAAGGCGTGTATTGAAATAATGAAGATCAGGCAGTTTACCTTTATCGAGCTCTTTAAAGCTGTGAAAATTATCATCCTTTACAGGGCCAAATAATCGGTAGGATCCATTTAAATTTTCAAGACCTTTGGCCCAATTTTTCTTGTCAATTCTTACGACCTTCATGGTATACCTTTATTTTATAAAATCTTCCGGATCATCGGGTCTGTATGTATCGAGTGGCGGACGTTCATCCAGGGATAGGCCTGCCTCCCAACCATACAGTTCAAGACAATCCTTTTCCAGCTTTTTTGTAAATGTCCTTACCTTTATACCCATTGGACATGCGCGCTCACAGGCGCCACAATCAGTGCACCTGCCTGCGCAATGAAAGGCCCTCAAAAAATGGAATGTCCTTGTATCCGTGGGATTTATGCTTTTGCCTACCCACTGGGGCCGGGATTCGTCCACGAAACATGTGGGGCAGTAGCAAAGGGGACATGCATTTTTGCATGCATAGCAGCGAATGCAGGCCGAGAGGAGGTTGTCGAAAAATCTGTATTTTTCTTCAGGCGGCATGGCCTCAATCCGGCGTACATCCTCATATCTATCCACATCTTTTTGTTCTTCGACAAGATCGGCAACAAGCTCATCATATATAACAGGATTCCGGTGGATGCATATAGCGCAGTTTTCCTGCAATATCTCAGCCTTGCTTAGTATCTTCTCAAAACCATCACCCTTTACAATAATCTTGCTTTCCTCTTCTACAACCTCTTTTATTTCTTTTTCAAACATTGAGTTAATCTTGTGCCTGTCGATCATCCCCTTGCATGGAGCACCAATGATAAATAATTGGTCCCTTACGATCTTGTTTTCAATTATGTGGGTGACAATGTTTCGTGAATCGCACCCCTTGGCAATAACACCTATTTTTTCTTTTCTGTCTGTCAGATAGTTTGCCAGGTTGATTCCGCAGTTGCTGTCCCACACAAGATTTTTTATGTCTTCGGAACTTTTTACGAAACATGGCTCATTCATCATTGGCACGGTTCCCTTGCGGAAACCTATTATCATATCAACAACGCCCTCTCTTAAGAGCCTTTCTGATATTCCCTTTATTTTATCTATATATCCTAGCATGTTAGGCCGCCTTGCTTTTGATGAAATATCCGAGGCATATTTCAAAAAAGGGGTAGATTACTCTCCTCTGTCAAATTTCAATTTATTTAATGTCAAATTTCAAAGCTCAAATATCAAATCAATGCCAAATGCTTAAATGAAAGAATTTCTCTCTAAGCACAGCTATGCTGGAGAAGAGTTTGAAACCCGTCCATAACGTTTTCAGTTATCACCTAATCCATGTTCTCCAAACATTTCGAAGCCATGCACCCTACATAACTATCAAGGAAATTGCTTCGCTTCGCCTTCCGGGGCGTAGGCCATGTCCCTACGGGCCGGAGGCTCGCAATGACCAATACCCTAACTTTTTGAGAAGTTGAGCTAATATTCCGTAACTGTTGGTATTTATAATATAAAACAGTTAGCGCTGGTAAGCGCATTCCTTAACTTTAGGCACTTTAGCTCACTTTAGGCACTGTTTTTGATGAAATGTCTGGCGGGTCCTATTTTCTGTACCGCTCTGACCACCTCATTTGCAACTTCAGCAAACTTTGTCCCTTCTGCCGAGGAAATCCATGAAAAATGGAGTCGGTCAGGCTCAATTCCCATATGCTCCATAAGTCTCTTAAAGAGCGTAAGCTTTCTACGAGCATAGTAATTGCCTTCTATATAATGGCAGTCTCCAGGATGGCACCCGGATACCCATACCCCGTCTGCTCCCTGTCTGAAAGCAGCCAGGATAAACTTAGGGCTCATCCGTCCGGTACAGGGAATTCTTATGACCCTGATATTGGGCGGATACTGCATACGGCCGATACCTGCAAGGTCAGCAGCTCCATAACTGCACCAGTTGCATAAAAAAGCTACAATTTTTGGTTCCCAGTTAGACATTGTAAAAACCCCCTTGGGATTGAAGATTGACGATTGAAGATTGAAGATTGACTCAAGAAGTATTCGCGATTGTCAATTATCACCGCCAGCTTAACGCAACGATGAGCAAATTGTTTTGTCCTCTTCTTTAACTCCTCAATCCTCATTCTTCAATCTTCATTCTTCATTCTTCAATCTTCAATCTTCATTCTTCAATCTTCAATCTTCAATCGCAAAGATCTGCGCAAAGATTTGATCATTGTCAAATCCTTTGAGATGGATGGCGCCGGACCGGCAGGAGGCTACGCATAGACCGCATCCTTTGCACAGGGCAGGCTCGATTTCCGCCTTGCCGCTCTTTTCATTAAATTTTGAAGCAGAATAAGGACAGATAGATAAACAAACACCGCAATTGCTACAAAAGTTCGGATCGACATAAGCTACTGTACCGCTTGCTGAGATGCTCATTGCCGCAAGAAGTGTAACTGCTCTCGCCGCTGCGGCCTGAGCCTGTGCTATGGATTCATCTATGGGTTTCGGAGCATGGGCAAGTCCGCATACAAATACGCCGTCTGTAGCAAAATCAACAGGCCGGAGTTTGACATGCGCCTCCACAAAAAAACCGTCATCATTCTGCGGCACTTTGAAAAACTGCGCCAATGGACTCTTCTTTTCCGGGACAATGGCAGAGGCCAGAATCAAAAGGTCCGGCCGGATCTCGATCTGCCGCCTGAGCACGCAATCGTTGAAAGAAACCTGCAAATCTTTCTGGTCAGCAGCTACTGTGAGTTCTTTATCAAAATCATAACGGACAAAGTTAATTCCCGCAGAACGCGCCTCGCGGTAAAGATCCTCTCGCAGCCCATATGGCCGCATGTCCCTGTAAAGAACAAAGATGTTCATTTTTGGGTTGATCTCTTTGAGTTTCAAGGCGCTTTTGATGGATTGCGTGCAGCAGACCTTGGAGCAGTACGGCCGTTCCGAAATGCGCGAGCCGACACATTGTACAAACACAGCGGTATTGAGCTGTTCTAACGAGGGATCGTTATCAATGAGCTGCTGCTGCAATTCCAGGCCGGTTAGAACGCGTGGATCTTTGCCGTAAAGGTACTGGTTGGGCTTCAGCTCCGAGGCGCCGGAGGCGATGATCGTCACCCCGTGTTCCAGGACTTTGCTTTCGCCATTGTTTACAATCGTTGTTTTGAAATTCCCAACAAAACCATCCACCTGTTTTATCCTGGAATCTACATATATCTCTATATTTTTGTCGGACTCTATGCTTTCTATCACTCCGGCTAAATATTGTTGAATGTTCTCGCCCCGCCACGTTTCGTGCAGATGCCGCGCCTGTCCACCAAGCTTATCGGACTTTTCGATCAAAAATATCCGGTAGCCTTGCTCTGCCAGGTTTTTGGCCGCGGCCATACCTGCGACGCCTCCCCCAATCACGAGTGCCTTTTGGTCGATCTGCATGCTGGGTTCGGCCAGGACCTCAAGAAGGGCTGCTTTAGCTGCAGCCATTCTAACAAGGTCTTTGGCCTTTTCTGTGGCCTGCCCGGGATTCTCTTTGTGTACCCAGGAGCAGAGGTTGCGGATATTGGCCATCTCGAAAAGATATTTATTTAAGCCTGCATTGATTAAAGTCTCCTGAAAAAGCGGTTCATGGGTCATCGGGCTGCAGGCTGCGACAACCACCCGATTCAGACGTTTTTCTTTGATAACCCTGGTCATTTTATCCTGGGTATCCTGGGAGCAAGTGAACATGTTTTCCTCCGCATGGACAACATAGGGCAGGCTTTGCGCAAACTCAACAACAGCAGGGACATCGACAGTATCCGCAATATTTGATCCGCAACGACAGACAAAAACGCCGATCCGGGTGGGTTCTCCGCGGATATCAATTTGGTCGGGAATATGTTTTGTTTTTGTAAGGGTCCACCGGGACTTTGCCAGTTTGCTTCCCGCCGCACCCGCAGCAGCGCTGGAATCTATGACTGAAGATGGTATATCCTTTGGAGCTAGATACGCGCCGCAAACATAAATACCCGGCCTGGAACTTACAACAGGTTCAAAACTGCTGGTATGGACAAAATTATAGTGATCAAGTTCGATGCCGAGTTTTTGAGCGAGTTTCGTACTTTCTCCGGTTACGCCAAGACCCACGGACAGCACCACCATATCAAATTCTTCTTCGACTCTCTTTCCTTTCTCATCTACATAGCGGATAAGATGTCTCCCTCTTTCATTAATTGGGGCGACGTTGGTAATTTTCGATTTTATAAACCGGACGTTTAAGTCATCTTTTGCCCGGTTAAAATATCTCTCAAAGTCTTTTCCGTTAGTACGGATATCAATATAAAAAATTGCCGTATCGAGATCTTTCTTGCTGTGTTCCTTGGCCAGCATTGCTTCTTTAACGGCGTAGGTACAGCAGACAGCAGAACAGTATCCTATACCGCTTATGTGCTCATCTCTGGACCCTATGCATTGAAGCCAGGCAATCTTTTCGGGCTCTTTTTTGTCTGACGGCCGAACCAGGTGCCCGCCATAAGGCCCGGAAGCAGAGAGAATTCTCTCGAATTCCAGGCTGGTCACAATATTGGGGGATTTCCTGTAGCCGTAAATGTCATGGACGCCCGGATCAAAGACCTTTCCGCCAACGGCTAAGACAACTGCTCCTACTTTCAGAGTTAATTCTTTTTTCTGATCGTCAAAATTGATAGCTCCATTGGGGCAGAATTTTTCGCAGGCCCTGCATCTTCCCTTGGTGAAATAGATGCAATGCACAGGATCAATGGCATATTTCAATGGAACAGCCTGTGGATATTTCAAATAGATTGCCTTGCGCATACTCAAGGCACCTTCATACTCATTGGGCACTTTTTTGGGACACTTTTCGGCGCACAGGCCACACGCAATGCACTTACCAGGATCCACATAACGCGGGTGCTGCGTCACACTGACCTCAAAATCTCCCTCATCGCCGGAAACGGAGTTCACTTCAGAAAGGGTAAGCAACTCTATATTGATGTGCCGGCCTACCTCGACCAGTTTAGGGGACAGGATACACATGGCACAGTCGTTGGTAGGAAAGGTTTTGTCCAGTTGCGACATCATCCCGCCGATCGAGCTGGATCTTTCCACAAGGTAGACATAATAACCGGAATCAGCCAGATCCAATGCCGCCTGCATTCCGCTAACTCCACCGCCAACCACCAGTACTGAGCCTCTTTTATCCTCCGGCATCTTTATGTTCCTGAAATCAAAAAAGATGTGACATTGCTAATATCGAGTTGATTCATCTTGATTCCCAGTGTCTCTTTATCGATGCCCATACAGAGCCCGAGCAATTGCGAATAAAGAATAGAAGCAAGATGTTCTTCATTTCCATTACTGGAGACCATCATCTTCTGCACCGTGTCAAATTGCAGGTGACAGAACGGACAAGCAGTGCAGAGATAGTGAGCACCAGCTTTCTTGCCGTCTGTCAGCTTCTTTTTGGTCAAATCCATTGAGAGAGAGTCATTAATTCCGGTTAAAGGAGCGCCACAGCATTCCAGCCTGCTTGGCCAGTCAATGCTTTCAGCGCCTGTTATCTCCACCAACTCATCAAATAAAGTAGGGGCGACCGGATCATCGAACCGGGTGATCCTGCTCGGGCGTAAGGCATGGCACCCGTAATGGGTAGCAATCCTTAGATCTTTATATACTGCGGATATTTTGCTCTTTAAGGTATCAATACCGACATCATGATAAAGCACGGAAAGGAGATGCTTAACCTCGATTCTGCTCTCATATTTCAAGCCCTTTTCAGCGAGAAACCGGTTGACTTCCTGCTGCAAACTTCCGTCTTTCTTCATTAGATGCTCTGCTTTCTTCAGACTGCCGTAACAGCATTTGCACAGACACAACATGTCGAGTCCTGCTTTTTCCGCCATGGCGAGGTTTTTGACTGCAGAAAAGAGGAATGCCTTTTGGCTTATATTTTGCAGAGGATATCCACAACAATTAAATTCTCTGATATCTACAAGTTCCACACCCAGCTTCTTTAAAACCGCTCTGGAGGAATCACCATACTGGCTGACCCGTGCAGGTATATTGCAGCCTAAGAATAATGCATATTTCATGATGTTGTTTCAATCTTAATTTGGCTTAACGGTTCAAGTAGTTAATTTAATCACGAAACCACGAAAGTTCGAAACCACGAAAGTTCGAAAACACGAAAGTTCGAAAACACGAAAACCGAAACTATCAAGAACACAATTCTTATACTCGAACCATTCACTTTTTCAATACAATTTCCAGAAATTTTTTGTTCTTTACCAAGGTAAGAGGGAAAGCTTTGTATGCGTACAAGCAACGATTGACAATCGCTTGCGTTCATTTCCTCTATTTCGTCAGCAGGTATTGACAATGTCATAATCGCCATCAATTTTGAATATACGCCTTTTGAAACCTTCGCTCATCAGCTGTTTTCCGGATAGAAGATGGAAACTTATCAAAGCATTTCCAAAATCGAGAACTCGTCCTATGCATTTACAAAGCCTTTAAATT
>DAOVDN010000008.1 GCA_030669465.1 Desulfobacterales bacterium
AGCAAAAGTAAATCAGGTAATAATGATGAAAAAGACTCAACAATCTTTTCGACAGCAAACTCTAAAAAATTAGGAAGAGTTAGAAGAGTTATATGCTCTATAAACTTAGTACGTAACTTCTCAATAAGTTCGGGTAAATCATATTTTGCTATTATTCCCTGGATTCCCGCCTTCGCGGTAATGACCGGCGCTCACACCCAATCGTCATTCCCGCGAAGGCGGGAATCCAGTAGCTATTACCCGAACTTTTTGAGAAGTTACATTTAAGATTGTTATAAACTTGATAAAATTAGAAAAACCGCAATTTTATACTTTTTACGAGATCATCAATAATAGGAGGTTGAAAGAATATGAAAGCCGACATTCATCCTGAGTATTTTGAGACATCTATAAAATGCGCATGCGGAAATGTTGTTGAAGTTGGTTCGACAAAACCGGATATTCGAGTTGAAATCTGTTCAAAATGCCATCCTTTTTTTACAGGCAAACAGAAACTTATAGATACTGCCGGTCGAATTGAGCGTTTTCGCAGGAAATATGCAAAATTTCAGAACGTAGTGAAATGATCAGCATCCTTCATTTGCCGGTTTACACTTTTTAGGGGTGGCTCCAGCTTCGGCCAAAAATAAAGTAAGATAGAGTTTAAAGTGCCTAAAGTGAGCTAAAGTGCCTAAAGTTAAGAAATGCGCCTTAAGGCGCTGCTGATTTTGACCCAGACATGGTATATATCAAATGGGCAGAATACCTTAACCCTGGCCCAGACCGATCACCAAAACTCTATACTCAAAAAGTCAGGTCTGGAATGATGCATAGGCTATATCAATATAAATGAACGAGTCGCACCAGGGCGGGCTTTAGTCACTTGTAACTTTTTGCGTGACCGCACAGGTCGAAAAAAGTGTAAACTACTTTTGAGATTATATGAAAGGTGCCGAAAACAGGTAATACAATTCATGTTTGATAAACTAAAAGGGGTCGAAAAGCGTTTTTTAGAACTTGAAAGGCTTTTGAGTGATCCAGAGATCGTTGCCGATCGGGGTGCATACCAGAGGTATAGCCGGGAACATGCCGACCTTGACAAGATTGTAACGGTTTTCAGGACATACAGGCAGACCTTAAAAGATCTTGATGACAGCAAGGAGCTGTTAAAGGATGGAGACCCTGATATAATAGATTTAGCCCGGGATGATATTAATTCTCTTACCATTCAAAAAGAACACCTTGAAAACGATCTTAAGAAGCTCCTTGTGCCTAAGGACCCACTTGATGAGAAGAATGTTATAGTTGAAGTACGGGCCGGTACGGGTGGAGAAGAAGCCGGTCTGTTTGCAGGTGATCTTTTCAGGATGTACACCAGGTATGCAGAAAGCAAGAACTGGAAAGTGGAAGTAATGAGCCATCATGCAACCGGCGTTGGTGGTTTAAAAGAGATTATTGCGATGATCCATGGCAAGGGGGCGTACAGTCGCTTTAAATATGAAAGCGGTATCCATCGTGTTCAGCGCGTTCCGGAAACCGAGGCTCAAGGAAGAATACATACTTCCGCTGTAACTGTAGCAGTCCTGCCCGAGGCCGAGGATGTTGAAGTTCGTATTGACCCGGCTGATATCAAAGTTGATGTATATCGCTCAAGCGGTCCAGGGGGGCAGAGCGTAAATACAACTGATTCAGCGGTGCGTGTTACTCATCTTCCTACGGGCTTGGTGGTTACCTGTCAGGATGAAAAATCACAACTGAAAAACAAAAACAAGGCCATGAAAGTTCTGCGAGCCCGTCTTCTTGATAGAATGGTTATGGAGGAGAATGAGAAAAGATCGCAAGAGCGGAAAGGCCAGATAGGAACTGGAGACAGAAGCGGAAGAATAAGGACCTATAATTTTCCACAGGGAAGGGTTTCCGACCACCGGATCGGACTCACCCTTTATAAACTGGAAAGTATTCTGCAGGGTGATATAGACCATATAATAGACGAGCTTACGACATTTTATCAGACCCAGGCGTTACAAAATGCAGAATCAGCTAAAGTCCAAGAGTCCTGAATGGACCATTCTTAAACTTCTCAAGTGGACAACTTCTTATTTTAAATCACATAACATAGACAGCCCAAGGGCCACAGCCGAAATACTTCTTGCGCATGCCTTAAAATCAGGAAGGATAGATCTGTATCTACGGTACGATCAGCCGCTTTGCAGCAATGAGCTGTCGCTGTTTAAGGTCTTGATAAAAAGGAGGATAGCAAGGGAGCCTGTTGCATATATTGTCGGTGTAAAGGAATTCTGGTCCATGGATTTTGCTGTTACAAAGGATGTTTTGATTCCGCGTCCTGAGACCGAGTGCCTGGTTGAGGCGGCCCTTTCTCTTCTGCCCGATGATTCAAGCGATGATTTCAAGCCAAAGCGCATATTGGAGCTTGGTACAGGATCCGGAGCTATAATTCTTGCCCTTGCATCCAAACGCAAGGGAAATATTTTTTTTGCATCTGATCGTTCAATAAAAGCCATTGAGCTGGCTTTGCTGAATGCAAAATATCATGATCTTGACGAAACAATCAATTTCTTTTCCGGTGATTGGTTTACGCCATTAAAGGATGAGACGCGTTCATTCGATATGATCATATCGAATCCTCCTTATATCCAAACCCGGGTTATAGATAAACTCGAGCCTGAAATTTACAGGTATGAGCCCCGCATAGCTCTTGACGGCGGCGAAGACGGCCTTTGCAGTCTAAGATATATTATTTGTAAAGCACATATTTATCTAACACAAAATGGATATCTGTTATTAGAGATAGGCCATGATCAGAAGGATGATGTCCAAAAGATTATCGATAACTGTGGTAATTATGAGCATATTGCTTTCACAAAAGATTACGGCGGTTATTATCGTGTGGTTCGGATGAGGAAAAAAGCTGATGAGCAAAAAAGGCTCAAAGCTCAAAGCTCAAAGCTGAAAGCTCAAAGCTGAAAGCTCAAAGGCAAAAGCTCAAAGCAAAAAAAGCTCAAAGCTCAAAGCTCAAAGCTGAAAAGCTGAAAGCTTTGAGCTTATTCGCAAGTCCCAACCAGTTATTTCTCATCTCAAGATTATGTTAAGCCCCAAAATCTTTTTTGTGAACACTATAGAAGTTATTATGCTATGATAGGAATATTCGATTCGGGAATAGGCGGCCTTACTGTCGTACGAGCCATTATAGAGCAGCTTTCCGGTTATGATATCATCTATTTTGGTGATACAGCCCGTACTCCCTATGGAAGCAAAAGCTCTGAAACAGTTGTCGAGTATGCTCTCCAGAATACGGATTTTCTTTTAAGCAAGGGCGCAAAAATTGTTGTAATGGCGTGCAATACAGCTTCAAGCGTTGCAACCGAAAGCATGGCCGAACGATTCGATATTCCGATATTTGAAGTTATAACTCCGGCAGTAGAGCTTTCGATTAAAACTTCCAAAAAGTTCAGGATCGGGGTTATCGGAACACGTGCCACAATAAATAGCAATATTTACGAAAAAAAGATCAAAAAGATAAATCACAAAGCAAAAGTCTATTCAGCAGCCTGTCCTCTTCTTGTTCCATTGGTGGAAGAGGGATGGCTTAAGAAGCCTGAAACAGCGATGATAGTTAAAAAATATCTGCGCTCTTTGAAGGTCAGCCATATAGACACGCTCATTCTTGGATGCACACATTATCCGCTCTTAAAAGATATTATCCAAAGAAAAATCGGGAAGAAGGTAAATATAATAGATTCTTCTGTGGCTGTTGCAGAGAGGGTAAAGAATTTTTTAGAAAATCATACTGAAGTCGACAATCTGCTGACTAAAAATGGAAAGTGCAAATTCTTTGTATCAGATGTAACAGACCAGTTTGAAAGGACGGCAAAGGCTACACTCAAAAGAAATGTTCATCTTGAGCATGTAAGAATATAGAAGAAGAGTTGGGCATGGATTGATGATTGATGATTGGTAAGTTCTCAATAAGTTCGGGCGATAGCTCCTGGATTCCCGCCTTCGCGGGAATGACGATTGGGTGTAGGCGCCTGTCATTCCCGCGAAGGCGGGAATCCAGAGAATAGTCGCAAAATATGATTTACCCGAACTTATTGAGAAGTTACGATGATTGAAGGTATTCTATTAATTTTATAACAAAAAGACGGCTACCAACTTAAGGCGGGACACCTTGTAATCTCAAGGAGTTACAGCAGGGTGGGCATTGCCCACCAATCTATGCAGTTTGCAGAGATCGCCCATTGACGGTGGGCATTGCCCACCCTACAAATTGTCCCGCTTTAAGTTGGTAGCCAAAAAGACAGAGCGAAGCGATTCCACAAATCAACAATCAACAATCAACAATCAACAATCAACAATCAACAATCAACAATTTTGACTATGAAGAGAAGTCCGATTATTATTTTGCTGGTTGTTATGGCGCTTTTCTTCTTGATGATCGGGCAATCAGCAGCCAGAGATGTGACCGATCAGTTGGGACGACAGGTTGCAGCGCCGGATGACCCGCAACGGGTTGTTTCGCTGGCGCCGAGCATCACGGGGATTATCTTTGCTCTCAGGCAGGAAGATCGCTTAAAAGGTGTGACTATGTATAGTGATTTTCCTCCTGAAGCGACGAAGCTACCGAAGGTGGGTTCCTATGTTCGTCTTGATCTGGAGAGAATTGTAGCCTTAAAGCCGGACCTTTGTATTGCCACCAAAGACGGAAATCCCAGGGAAGTAGTTAAGAGGCTTGAGTCTCTGAAGATACCGGTTTATGTGGTTGATCCCAGAGATCTGGATGCAGTGATTGAGACGATCATTGAGATCGGCGGTCTCCTGCATGCCGATGAAAGTGCAAAAGACCTATGTAGGAAGATGGGTTCCAGGATTGATCGGGTAAAGTCTCTGGTTGCAAAAGCTGCTCACAGGCCAAAAGTTTTTTATCAGATTGGAACCTCCCCGATTGTTTCCGCCGGCACTCATACGTTTATTCATGAACTTATTGTGCTTGCAGGAGGAGAAAACCTTGCGGAAGGTCCGATTTCTTATCCACGGTTTAGCCGTGAGCAGGTTCTTGCTCTTTCTCCTGATATCCTCATAATCACTTCTATGTCAAAGGACGAGGCATTTGAACGTGTGAAGGCGGAGTGGAGCCGTTGGCCTGATTTGCCCGCTGTTCGAAACAAGTCTGTTTTTCTTGTCGATTCCGATCTTTTTGATCGACCCACCCCACGTCTGGTTGATGCTCTTGAACTTATGGCAGAGTTGATTCATCCTGAACTCTTTGGGCGAGCCCTTAAGGAAGAGCAGTGAATCTGAAGACACCGTTTGTTTTGAAACGTCTTTTAGCTGTTTCATTTCTTTTGCTGCTTCTGCTTCTTGCAGCCATGTTTTTTGGGCTCTCCATGGGATCATCAGGAAACGGAGTGAAGGCTGTCTGGCAATCATTGTCAGGAGCAAAAGAGGCGGATTCCATGCTGAGTGCTATTATCTGGCGCATCCGCTTTCCCCGCGTGGTTTTAGCTGCTCTGGTCGGAGCGACTCTTTCTCTGGGAGGACTTGTTTTTCAGGCTCTGCTTCGAAATCCTCTGGCCGAACCTTATATTCTTGGTATTTCAGGAGGATCCGCAGTAGGAGCTATAATCGGCATCCTTATGGGATTATCCCGTTTTCCCGGTGTGAGCTTTACGGCTTTTGCAGGAAGCATGGCCACGCTTCTTCTGATTTTTCTCATCTCCTCAGGCCGGACGATTCTGAAAAAGGATTCTTTGCTTTTATCCGGTGTGATGATCAATGCTTTCTGCTCGGCGATTATCATGTTTCTTGTTTCCATGACTTACGACTCCCGGCTTCATAATATCATGTTCTGGCTCATGGGTGATCTTTCTACGGCTGATATCAGTCAGGTCGGGATTTTAGCTGTGAGTATCCTTCCATGTTTTGTTCTGGTTTTCTGCCTTTCCAACTCCATGAATCTGCTTCTTTTGGGAAAAGAAATGGCCCAGACAATGGGTGTAAACATAAAGGTGGTGACCGTGACCCTTCTTGTCGCTACTTCGTTTATGGTGAGCGCCACGGTTTGTCATTGCGGCCTCATCGGTTTTGTGGGGCTGGTTATTCCGCATCTGTTGCGGCTTCTTCTTGGCCCGGACCACCGGGTGCTTGTTCCTGCATGTCTGCTGGGCGGGGGAGCTTACATGGTTTTTTGTGATTTAATGGCAAGGGTCCTCCCGGAACAGGGCGAGATGCCTGCCGGTGTAATTACCGCCATGATCGGAGCACCTCTTTTTATCTTTCTGCTGAAAAGATCCGATCTGCGCAAGTAGGGATGAGCTCAAAGCTGAAAGCAAAAAAAGCTCAAAGCTCAAAGCTGAAAGCAAAAAGAAGCTGAAAGCACAAAGCTGAAAGCAACAAGCAACAAGCAACAAGCAACAAGCAACCAGCAACCAGTAACCAGCAACCAGCAACCAGTAACCAGAAACTAGCAACCAGCAACAAGCAACCAGCAACCAGCAACAAGCAACCAGCAACCAGCAACCAGCAACCAGCAACCAGCAACGAGCAACCAGTAACCAGAAACTAGCAACCAGCAACAAGCAACAAGCAACAAGCAACCAGCAACCAGCAACAAGCAACCAGCAACCAGCAACCAGCAACCAGCAACCAGCAACCAGCAACCAGCAACGAGCAACGAGCTATGAGCACAGCGATTGATATAAAAAATCTGAGTTATTCTTATGGGAACAGCCCTGTTTTGAACGATCTTTCCTTTTCTATCCGGAAAGGTGACTTTTTCATCATAATCGGGCCCAACGGTTCAGGAAAGACCACCCTGATGAAGACTATCTCAGGAATCATAAAGCCTCAAAGAGGCCAACTGGAGATCCTGGGCCGTTCCATCCGGTCCTATACCGGAAAGGTTCTGGCTAAGACCATTGCTTTTGTTCCGCAAATGGTCCAGGTGGATTTTCCTTTTACAGTAAGTGAACTGGTGCTTATGGGGCGTTCTCCCTATCTTGGTTTACTTGGACTGGAGAGAGAGAAGGATATAAAAATTGCAGAGCATGCTATGGCTTTTACAGAGGTAGAGCATCTGGCTTGTCGCAGGCTTGATCAGTTGAGCGGAGGAGAGAGGCAGCGGGTTTTTATCGCAAGGGCAATCTGCCAGGATTCTCAGATCATTCTTCTGGATGAACCGACAGCATCTCTCGATCTTGCCCATCAGGTCAGGGTGATGGATTTGATGGAAAGGTTGAAGGAGGAAAAGGACGTCACGGTTATCATGGTGTCACATGACGTGAATCTTGCGGCTATGTATGGCGACCGTTTGCTCCTGATCAACTCTGGAAAAATCGTGAGCCAGGGACGGCCGGATGAGGTGCTTACTTTTCAGGCGCTGGAGGAGGCCTACGGCTGCACGCTGCTGGTGGATGAGAGTCCGGTCGGAAAATTTCCACGCATCACGCTGGTACCGCAAAAGTTCTCGAACTGCAAAAGCGAGCGCATCTGATGATGTTTAGGAACGGGGACGACAAAGCCGGAGACAGTAGAGAGTATCGAGCAAGGAGGGCGGGACGGCTTTTTGAAATGAAAATAGGAGCTTAATTAAATGAGTAGAATGAAATCGTTTATTAAAACCTCATTTCTTGGAGGCTTGACGGTAATCTTGCCGGTTGCCATTCTGGTTTTTGTTTTTAAATGGGTCTTTAACGTAGTTACACGTATAATTCAACCGGTGACAAATCTTATCCTGATAAAATCTGACGTTCACGAGATATTGGCCGATTTGCTGGCCGTGGCCGTTATTATAATAGTCTGTTTTTTTGTCGGCGTCATTGTAAAGACAAAAGTCGGCACATTCATTCACACCAGCCTGGAAGATTCAATTCTTAAGTTTGCTCCAGGTTACTCTATGATCAAAGAAATAGTAACGCAATTTTTTGGGCGCAAAAAAGTTCCCTTTTCTTCCGTGGCTCTGGTTCAGATCTTTGAAAGCGAGACTATGATGACAGCATTTGTAACTGATGAGCATTCAGACGGGAGCTACACGGTATTTGTTCCCACAGGACCTAATCCCACCTCAGGTAATATTTATCATCTTGAAGGGAAATTTGTTCATCCGGTGGATGTACCGGTGGAAGAAGCAATGAGATCGATCATTAGCTGCGGTGCAGGCTCTACAAGGCTCATCGATGCCCATAGGAAATATAAACGGGTAGTCCCATGAAAAATCAGGAAGTCGCCGCTATCTTCAATGAAATAGCCAATATCCTTGAAATTAAAGGATCAAATCCCTTCCGGATTCGAGCCTATCGCAAGGCAGCGCAGAACATAGAAAATCTTACAGAAGACATCGCTGCTGTTGCTGCCCGCGGTGTTCTGGAGGACATTCCCGGTATCGGCAAAGACCTGGCAGGGAAAATCCGGGAGATCATCGCTACCGGTACGCTTAAGGTCTACGAGGACTTACAAAAGGAGGTACCGTCCGGTATCGTCAGCCTCCTTGGCATTCCGGGTGTGGGGCCGAGAACGGCTAAGGCCCTCTTTGACCATTTTGGTGTCTTCTTGATAGAAGACATAGAGAAGCTGGCGCTCGAACACAAAATCCGGGGCCTTCCCGGGATCAAAGCTAAAACCGAAGAGAACATCCTTAAAGGTATTGCTATCCTCAAAAAGGGCCGGGGACGGCTCCCTGTAGGCATTGTTCTTCCTGTAGCTGAAGAGATCCTCTCCATATTATCCAAGAAGTGTCCGACTTGCCGGCTGAGTATAGCCGGCAGTCTGAGGCGCAGGAGGGAAACGGTTAAAGATATTGACCTCCTGGCTTCTTCCGATAAGCCGGCTAAAGTCATGAAGGTCTTCACAGGACTGTCGGTCGTTGAAGATATTATAGCTGCTGGTGAAACAAAATCGAGCATCCGCACGAGGGAAGGTATTCAGGTCGACTTCCGTGTTGTTGAGCCGAAGAGCTTTGGTGCCGCCCTTTGTTACTTTACCGGTTCCAAGGCACATAATATCCGCATTCGTGACCTGGCAGTGCGCCAGGGATTAAAAATCAACGAATATGGCGTATTCAAGGGTAAAAAGAGGGTAGGTGGCGAGACAGAAGAGGATGTCTTCAAGTCCGTTGGACTTCCTTGGATTCCACCGGAGCTGAGAGAAGACAGAGGCGAGATAGAAGCAGCTCAGGCGGGACAATTGCCTGTTCTCGTGGAGATGAAAGATATTCGTGGTGACCTCCATGTCCATTCCAAATACAGTGATGGCACGGCTTCTTTGGCCGAAATAGCAAAGAAAGCGAATGAATTTGGTTTTTCCTGGGTTGCAGTATGTGACCATTCAGCCTCACTTAAGGTAGCCAGGGGGCTGTCCATTTCTAAGCTACAGAAGAAGATGGATGAGATTCGCAAGTTCAATCAAAAAGGTGGTCCGGTAAAGCTTCTCTGTGGTACCGAGGTGGATATTGACAATAACGGCAACCTGGATTATCCGGATGAAATCTTGCGTCGGTTGGATATAGTCGTAGCGGCTATCCACACAGGGTTTAAACAGGACAAGAAGACCCTCACCCACCGGATAACTTCTGCGATGCGCAATCCGCACGTTCATATTATTGCCCATCCTACAGGACGCCTTATCGGGGAAAGGGAGCCTTACGCCGTGGATATGGAAGAGGTTATCAGGGTAGCAGCAGAAACAGAGACTGCGCTGGAAATCAATGCCTATTTTAAACGGCTCGACATAAACGATATTCAGGCAAAGACAGCCAAAGAAAAGGGGTGCAAACTCACCATCGGTACTGATAGCCACATCATGGAGCAGATGAGTTTTATGTCGCTCGGTGTGTCCGTTGCCCGCCGCGCCTGGCTGGCACGAGAGGATCTTCTAAATACAATGACCTATGGTGAACTTATTTCTTATTTGCATAAGGGATATCCGTAATTATTCCCCTTAGGCGAATAGTCGTATAAGTCATTATACTGCCGACACTATCATCATTATTCCCATTAGAATCAGAATTCCAAGTATTACTCTTACGTATGTTTCTTTTTTGAGCCTGCCATAGTAAATAGACCCTACATAGACGCCCAAAAACACGAATGATATCGAGGCTGCGAAATAGCGAAGTACAACAATTGTAGTCAAACCGTTAATGGCATGGGCTACGGCTATGATAAGGCCGGTGCTGAAAAAAAATCCTGATAGTGTGGCCTTAATATCGTTCTTAGACCAGCCTGTGAGCGTGGTGTAGATGATTGCTGGGGGACCTCCCGTGCTGAAAGCGCTACCGATAGCACCTGTGGCAAAACCTGCCGGATATGACCATGTGGGGCTGATCTTTCGTGATTTGGGGCGAAGCACTAAACCATATAAGGCATAAGCTATGAGTATCACACCGAGCAGAATTTTGATAACATCACTGTTTACTTCTTTTAGGAAGGTTACTCCTACATATATTCCGGGGAGACAGCCCAGAAATAGGGGCATTATTTTTTTCCAATCTATGTGATTCTTGAGTTGAAGCGAAAGAAATAAAGTAATGATCAGGCCGTTTAGCATACAGAGGGGGACAGCCATTTTAACATCCATAAACATGACTAATAGCGGCATAGCCACTAATGCCGAACCAAAACCAGAAACACCTTGCGTGAACCCTGCTAACAAAAATATTAAAGCCACTAAAAAATAAGTAGTCATTGAATGGAGCCTCCCTGTATGTAAAACCCTCCCGTCACCTGCCCGCAATGCCGTTATAATTGCTCCGGACCTCGTTGCACGCCGATCACCTTGCCCTGGATCAGCACTTCTCCAAATTCGTAGCGCATCCGCTGATATGCCTCATTTTCCGGCTGAAGTTCAATATAATTTTTGCGTAAAAAGAACCGCTTTACCGTTGCTTCCTCGTTGTTGATCAGCGCCACCACTATCTCACCGTTCCGAGCATATTGACGCGGTTCACAAATCACGATATCACCTCGCAGAATACCTGCATCCTTCATCGAGTCACCCTTTATACGCAAAGCAAAAAGATTTTGCCCTTTATATATGTCTCTATCAACAACAATTGTGCCGTCCCACTCCTGCTGGGCATAAAGCGGTAGACCGGCAGCCACTTTACCGATGATCGGCACCTCACGCCAGCGCTTTCCGGACTTTGTCCCTTTGTTAAAACCGATCAAATCTATTTTTCGGCTGTAACGACCATCACGTCTAAGGTAACCTTTTGATTCTAGGGTTCGTATGAACTGAGCCACTGCCGCATGACTGATATCAAGATCAGCAGCGGCCTCGCGCAGGCTCGGCGCCCTTCCTTTTCGCTCAATTTCCTTTTTCAGGTATTTGAAAAAATTGATCTGCTTTGGTGTAAGATCGTCATACATGAGTTTCACTTCCAAAATGTAAAGGTAAATTGTAAATACACTACCCTGAGTCGCACGCATTCGATCACCCTCAGACCACAGCCGTACATCAGCTTGGCCATCAACTGATGCGTACCGCGCATAACACCGATGAGTTTTATTGTTTCCTCACGCGTCATAACAGTGGGAACTCGCACCGGCTTTTTTGATCGCAACGCATTGATATCTTCCGGCATGTCCGCATCAAGCACATGATTATAGAGAAACAATATGGCATTGAAAGCCTGGTTCCGCGTAGAGGATGCAACGTTTCGTTTCATGACCAGGTACGACAGAAAGGCTTCGATTTCAGGCTTTTCCATATCCCGTGGATGTCGTTTGCCATGGAACAGGATAAACCGTTTTATCCAGGACACATAAGATTTTTCCGTACGGATGGAATACCCTTTCAGTCGAATGCGCTGCCTGACCCTGTCTAAAAGTTTTACCGGTGGATTACGCATAATTTATCCTTGATTTTAAGTACTGGTTGTATTAGTTGTTAAAATGATTTTTTTATAATGCAATCACCAATTTATTTTCGCATCGGCTCTGCCGGTGCCAAACGATCTCCTCAACAATACGATTGTAATATTTTACTTGTCGAGTGCATATACATTATATTTACATTAAATGCGACTCTTTTTTAATCCACAGATTACGCAGATTTCACAGATTTTCTGAGCTATTGGGTTTAATTCCCCGAAGCTTGCTTCGTTTAGATTGTGAAAATCAGATGCGTGATACCACCGTCAGCTCTGTTGCGGGGCAGTTCATTGATTTGTTGAGTCCACTAATTTGTTCTCATAAATCCCTTGATATCCCTGATATCAAGCGTTTTTTCCCGCATATCGGATATACCGGGAAAATTGAGAAAAAAAGCTCGCTTTTCTGATCTCAATATTCGGCGTTGGCGGGCTACAACAAATTGTAAACCATACAAAAGGTGCGAATGTCATGCGCGATTTCGTTCCATGATATTGCGCTTTTTCGCCC